>CANNMN010000033.1 GCA_947505885.1 Rickettsiales bacterium | reverse complement strand
CACTTCGCGCGATAACTACCTTCGCTACGTTAACGGCCTCAATCAGGAAAATTTGAAGATGCTCGAAGAGAAATTTGAAGAGTCTCTATATCTAAAAAAGAAAAATGAATTTGCCGTAAACCGCACGCAAAATCGCCTGACCGAAAATTTCTCAACCGATCCAAAAATTTTTGGAAAGTCTTACAAATCAGAGGCTGACACCGATTTTGCTCTACAAAATAACTGCGAATTCGCAGAAAGGATCAAAGAAAAATGGCAAAATATTTCCGGACTAACTGTGAATGCAGTAATCAATGGAAAGGACATCGCGCCAACCGATGAAACTCATAAAATTAAAGATCACAGCACCAATGGAAAAGTAGTCGGATTCTACCATGGAGCCACAGTTGAAGAAGCCAGAGAGGCACTTGCTTGTGCGTCAGAGAATAGCTCTTGGAGAAATCTTTCCGTAGAAAATCGCTTAGAAATCATCGCTAAAGTTGTGGATAATTTTAGAAATAGACGTGGCGATTTAATGGGTGCGATTGCTCTAGAAACAGGAAAGCCCTTCATCGAAAGCGATCCGGAAATCACCGAAGCAATCGATTTCGGCAACTTTTACAGCCATAGCCTGCTTGTAATGCGCAGTGAAAATCCTGACGCAAAATACACAGCGAAAAAAAATGTTTTAGTTCTTAGCCCTTGGAATTTTCCTCTTGCTATTCCAGCTGGCGGAATATTCGCGGGCTTAATTGCGGGCAGCAATGTCATTTTCAAACCGTCAAACTTCTCCACCTTCATCGGTTACGAATTAGCAAAATGCTTCTGGGATGCTGGCGTGCCAAAAGATGTGCTGCAATTTATTCCGAGCTTCAACTCGGAGGTCGCAATGGAAATGACCAAGAGTAAATTGCTTGAAATGATTGTATTCACTGGCGGCACCAATACTGCACTCTCAATCATCAAGAGTAATCCGATGGTCAAAATGATTGCAGAAACTGGCGGTAAAAACGTCACAATTGTTACAAAATTTGCTGACAAAGATCAGGCGATCAAAAACGTTCTTCACTCAGCATTTTCTAACTCTGGACAAAAATGCTCGGCCACTTCGCTTTTGGCTCTGGAAAAAGAAATCTACGAAGATGAAAAATTCCTGCACACCCTTGTTGATGCCACAAAAAGCCTGACTTCTGACGGCGCCTGGAATTATAAAACCAAGGTTAATCCTTTGATTAGAAAACCTTTGGCTGATTTGGATTACGCCCTAACTCAAACTGAGCCTCATGAACGCTGGCTTCTAAGGCCTCAATGTTTGAATGATGCTCAGACTCTTTGGACGCCTGGCCTAAAAATTGGCACGAGAATAGGGGATAAAAGTCACGTCACCGAGTTCTTTGGTCCAGTTTTAACAATCATGAAAATCGATAGCTTAGAGCATGGTATCGACCTGGTAAATAGTACTGGCTATGGCCTAACTTCTGCCTTGGAAAGTTTGAATGAAGACGAGCAGCTCCTATGGAAAAACTCGATTCAAGCTGGAAATCTTTACATTAACCGCTCTTCAACCGGTGCCGTTGTTGAACGCCAACCTTTTGGCGGAATGAATAAATCCGCCTTTGGAATTGGAATTAAGGCCGGAGGATTGAATTATATTTATCAATTCTTTGATTTCGAAAATGGCTCTAAAACCACTCCCTACAATACCTCTTGCGACATCAAGACTGACGGATACAACTTAAAAAATGTTGCCCAAGACATGGCAAAAGAAGATATGCTCAACATTTTGCCAACATTTCAAAATTATATCGGCTCTTACAACAGCTTCTTTTCGAAAGAGATCGATTACCAAAAAATCCCCGGTCAATCAAATGTCACCCGCTTCTTACAACTACCCGATCTCGCAATCAGAGCCGACTCTTCCGCATCTATAAAAGATCTAATCCTTGCAATTCTTGCGGCAAAACTATGTGTAAAAGAAGTTGGAGTCAGTCTAGAAAATGAAAATCTTCTAATTGAAATCGAAAAAATTTCTCCGGCAATTTTGTGGCATACAACTGTTACGACTGAAAAAAATGAAGATTTTCTATTGCGCATGGAGCGATTCAAACGCGTAAGATTTGTTGGTAGCAGAGAATCCGAATCACTCAAAAATCATGCCGCAAAAAGCGGAATGGCAGTAATTAGCGAAAGCGTGGTTTACCAAGGTCGCATCGAATTATTGAACTACCTACAAGAGCAGTCCGTAAGCAACAACTACCACCGCTTTGGCCATATCGCGCAATCTCCAGAATCTTTTGAGTCTTGAATCTGGTAAGATAGTTCAGGGCAAAATGAGGTTAGAAAGTTTTCTATCAGCTTAGGAAATTACCTGATCAATCCAGACGCGTTCAATGGGAAGTTTTTATACCTTCACAGCCAATCAAAAGAGCTTTCATGTGAAACCGAGGGAGATTAAATCTCTACGCGCTTCAGAACCTCTTTTGCTAATCCCAAATAAGCTTGGGCTCCGGAGGATTTTGGATCATAAATTAGGCCCGGTAAGCCGTGAGATGGGGCCTCAGACAACTTAATATTGCGCGGAATCACGTGACTAAAAACTTTCTCTTTTAAAAAATCTCGGACATCAAACTCAACTTGCTCAGTCAACTTATTGCGGCGGTCATGCATAGTCAGAATTATTCCCGTAATCGTTAGATGGTGGTTTAAATTATCCTTAATCAAGTCGAGAGTTGTGAGCAAGTGACTCAAGCCCTCTAGCGAAAAAAATTCACATTGCATAGGGATCAAAACAGAGTCTGAGGCAACTAAAGAATTTATAGTTAAAATTCCAAGCGAAGGAGGGCAATCAATGAGAATGTAATCGAAGTCGTGAATGAGTTTTTTTAGAGCGCGTCGTAACAAATATTCTCTTTTTTCAACATTTACCAATTCGATTTCACAAGCCGATAAATCAACAGTTGAGGTGATAATTTTTAAATTAGGAATCTTGGTTGGAACCAGAGCCTGATTAATGTCGCATTCGCCAATTAGAATCTCGTAAATCGTCTTCTGTCTTTGAGATAAAGATATGCCAAAACCAGTACTGGCATTACCTTGCGGATCAGCATCAATTAATAAAACTTTCTTTTCTAACATCGCCAAAGCGGCGGCAAGATTGACCGCAGTTGTAGTCTTTCCAACTCCGCCTTTTTGATTTACAATTGAAAAAATCTTGGCGCGTTTTGGGTGCATAATATTGAATAATTGAAACCTGAAACATCTCGTTAACGGAAAATCAGAACCTAAAAAGTGATTCTCCCCTGTCAAATGTTTCGATGGTGGCGCAAAAATATTTCGTAAAAATTATTTTTGGCTCAAGACAAATTAAACTAGATTAAAACTCTCCCAATCCAGCTAAGCTCCGCCTATGTTAACAAGTACATGATGCGCTACCCAATTTATGAGAAGAAGTTTTGGGAAATTTAGAGATTAAAAAATCTCTAAATTTTCTGGAATTAGCAGAAATTCTGTTAACAAAACTATCGAGGTAATTCGATTAATGATTTTTCTTCTTTGTAGATATTCAAATCCTCTTGGACTCAGAAAATAAAGATCTTATCGCAAATCTATGCTCAAGTTTACCTGAAAAAATTTTAATTTCGGTTTAATAATCGGAAGGAGAATCTTCACAAAACTCTGTTGATGCGGATTAAAAAATGCTGCTTGGATTGCTCTTGGTCATTAAAAAGAATGGTCTCTACAAGTTTAGTCCAGAGGCGCACGAAGATCATTTCTTTTTTGGGGGAATTTCATATGAAACGTCGCTTTTCTCTAAAAAAATCTTTTAATAATTGAGCGGACTCTTCAGCGCAAAATCCGGAATAGATTTCTGGCCGATGGTAACAGCTAGATGAGCGCATCATTTGTCCATTTTCGATTGCGCCAAATTTTACGTCGGATGCCGCGTAATAAATTCGACGAATCTTGGCCAAAGAAATTGCCGCGGCACACATTGCGCAAGGCTCGAGAGTTACATAAATATCGTAATCGTCTAGGCGATGAGAACGAATAATTTGAGCGGCTTCACGTATTACTAGAATTTCTGCGTGAGCAGTTGGGTCTTTTAATGATAAATTCCGATTAAAATTGCTGGAAATTATTTCTCCATTTTTAACCAAGACCGCTCCTACCGGAACTTCATCTTCAATGATGGCCATTTTTGCTTGTTCTAGCGCTGCCAGCATGAATTTATTTTTACTCAAACTTTTCGGCATTTTATCCATACCAGGTCATGTCCATGTTTTTTAAGAATTTCAAAATTATGGCTATTAATCACAAAATTCTCTTTTTCTTCTGGAATTCTGCCTAGGCTGTTAATAACAAAAGCCGCGAGGTTATAGGCGTCATCGCTTTCCTCAATTTCTAGATCGAGCTTCTTATTAATATCACGAATCAAAGTCTTGCCTGCTATTTTGTAAGCTCCGGACTTAATTTTAATAATATTGATTCCGCGAGAATCTTCTTCCTCTTTAATTTCGCCAACAATCTCTTCTAAAATATCTTCGAGTGTTATCAGGCCAAGCAAAGATCCATATTCATCAACGACCAAAGCAAAATGTTTTTTCTTTTTGCGAAAAGCAAAAAGTTGCGAGCGCAAACTATTAGTTGCCGGCACAAACCATGGGGTTGAGGTAACCGAGCTTAGTTCAAACTTCTCAATATCGCCGCGATGCGAGTGTAGTGCGCGTAGTAATTTCCTAACATTTAGAACGGCAACAATACTTTCTTTACTTCCTCTCCACAAAGGAATGCGGGTGTGATTTGTCGCGGCCCCTTGTTTTGCAATTTCGGCAATCGACAAAGAGATATCAATCGACTCAATATCTTTGCGATGCGTCACAATTTCACTGATTGCAGTATCTGACAAATCCAAAACGCCGTCGAGCAAATCCTTGTCATATTTGAAGATTGAGCCCTCTTTCGCCTTAAAATCAACGGTATCACGAATTTCTTCTAATTCTGATTCTTTGGTTTTCTTGCCGACATTGGTAAAAAATACTCCGATCATCATATCAACAACCCTCTGGATCACGGCCACAATCGGCGAAAAAATGAAGAACAAAAAGTGGATCGACGGCGCAAAAAACAGTGCAACTTTTTCTGAAAATTTAATGGCGATTGTTTTGGGCAGAATTTCACTAAAAATTATCACTGCTATCGTCAAAACAACCGTCGCGACCAAAAACCATTCTTCACCAAATAACTTCAAAACCACCCTTGTTGTAATCGCCGATGCTGCAATATTAACAACATTATTGGCCAGCAACATCACGCTTACGACCTTTTCACGCTCTCTTAGAATCCGGTCCAGATGCTTGGCGCGCTTATCTCCTTCGCTAGCTAAGCGATGTATGCGCGCGCGCGAAACTGCGGTAATCGACGTCTCAAAACAAGAGAGTAGCGAGGCAAAAACCAGGAGGAATAAAACTAGGATTAAATATGCTTCAGCTTCGTTAATCATTGTTTCCAGATAATATGACATTTGAAAAGTTCACCCATTTGATCGGGCGCGATTAAGCGATCAATGGCAGAATCTTGGGAGGGTAATTTTTTCCTGCGCTCTTCAATTCCAAGTGAAATTAAAAATTCGCGCTGCGTTATTAAAGACGAATTCAGGCCTAAATTTTTAGCAATTTTATCTAGAGCTCCGAAGTCAACATGAGCGGTGAGGTCAATTTCTCCCGGGGTTTTAAGTGGATCGGTTTTTTGATGATTTTTTACCGCTTGAAGGGTGTTGGCAAATTCAGTTTTAAAATAACCGTAATCAAAATTAATCGCGATTCCACCATTTATTTTCAAGGCCTGGCTAAGTTGAGTCATAAATAATTTTGCTGACTCGCTACATTCAAAAACTGCGCCGAATGGAGCATTAACGCCAACTAATTCCTGAATTGATTGATGAATTTTTGGATCAAAATTTTTTATAACAAATCTTTCGCGATCAATCATTCGTTCACACCAGCCGATGTCGGTATTCACGAATTGATCGATTGGAAAGCAATCAAAAAGCTCGTTGGAGAAAAAAAATATCTGATCGGCCTCTTGTAGAAAATCTTCAAATTTTTCGTGCCACTTAATCTCTATCTCTTTGTCATCGCAAGCACGGCGCGGCAATAACGCCGAAGACAATTTATCCTGCTGAATTTTTTTTAAGATCTCGTTGATTTCGACGATGTGGAATGTCGTACGATTAAGAAAATCAATGGCCAAAGCATTATTTTTTTCTGCTAATTTTTTTATCGAACTCAGAATATCAAAAAATAAAACACCTCTACCAGCGCCCATTTCGACTAGAGAAATTTTGCCTTTTTGCGTGGAAAAAATTTGCAATAAATATGCAGCAAGCAACTCGCCAAAAGTCTGAGAAATCTCGGGAGAGGTGATAAAATCAGAATCTTTGCCGATGGGATTTTTAGTGCGATAATAGCCATTATCCTTGTCGAATAAGGCCTTGTGCATGAAGTGAGAAATTTTCACAGCAGATAATTACGCTATCTTTGGATTAAGAATCGCCTCATCAAATTCTTCGTCAAGACCATCGACAAAATGCAGCTTAGCATCAATGCGATTGGCGCCAAAAACTATGCCAACCAACTCATAACTTTTTTTCTTCAAATGTTCTGCGCGCCAATAATTGGCATTAAGCGCAATCATGAAAATGAAGGCTGTTTCAAGTAAAACTCGGTCAAAATTCGAAGAGATCTTGGCAAAAAAAATAAAAGCAGCATTGACAAGGATCAAAACGAAAAACTCTTTCCACATCCGATAATACAGGAACCAAAGCCCGTTAAAAAAAAATGCCAACCAGGAAAACCCATCCTTCATCAGGATAATATCTTCGATTTTCCCAGCTGGATTTCTTTTAACGAGAACGTTGTAGAGCTTCATTAAGCGACTAGAGCTTTTTTAGCTTTTTCAACGATTTGTGCGAAAGCTTCTGGCTCACGAATAGCAAGGTCAGAAAGTACTTTGCGATCAAGATCGATGTGAGCAGCTTTCAATCCGCTGATGAAGCGAGAATAAATCATATCATGCTCACGAACCGCAGCGTTAATGCGCTGAATCCACAAACCGCGAAAATCTCTTTTTCTAACTTTGCGATCGCGATAAGCATATTGTAATGCTTTTTCAACTTTCTGGATTGCTACGCGGAAACAGCTCTTGGCGCGACCGCGATAGCCTTTGGCCATCTTTAAAATCTTTTTGTGTCTGGCTTTTTTTGTGACAGCTTTTTTTACACGACTCATGTTATTCTAATTAGCGGTTATAAGGCATTTTGAACTTCAGAACACTGGCTGTATGGCCCTCTGAAAGCACTGCGCTTTTGCGGAGATTACGAATTCTTCTCTGACTTTTTCTGCCGAGATTGTGTCGCTTGCCGGCCTGCTTGTGCAGAATCTTTCCTGTGCCGGTGACTTTGAAGCGCTTCTTAGCGCTACTGTTTGTTTTTACTTTTGGCATGTTTTTTATTATTGCAGAAACCTAGGTGGACTTACGTCACTTGGGGACCAGGGAATCAAATATTTCGGGTAAGCTGGTGGGATCAGTAGGACTCGAACCTACGACCAAGACGTTATGAGCATCCTGCTCTAACCAACTGAGCTATAATCCCCAACCTTGTGATAAAAGGGCGCCGCAACCTAGGTAGAGACTTATCTTTTGCAAGAATCTTTTGCCGGCTCCAACCCCGTCCAATTATCCCCCCAAACAGACTATTCATTGTGAGAAGAGAAGCTGGCTTAACCAATGCAGCATGCCATTTTTTTTCCTGGAGCTCTAGAGCTAATGCTTAAAACCCACTCAACATTTTATTCGTAATCTCGAATCTTTTTATAATTCATAAACAAGGGATGATCGCGCCTTACATCCACAATCATTCACAAAGAGCCCTAAAAGTAACAAAGTCGGCTAGAATATCTGCTGATCTTGCGCGAGAATTACAGTGAAAACTAAAGAGATTTTTTGGATTTGGAAAATTTAAAAAATCTCAGTTACGTGTTGAGGAATTTGTGGGTTGCTCAGAGTGTTCTTCGATACTTTTTCTGCTTCGTAAAAAATTAATCTTTGTGTTTTATTTTTCGATTTGTTGCAGTCGCAATCTCTAGAGCAAAAAAGTTTTAAGGTTGGTTACTGACACTCAAAAACAATAATTAATTCCTTACAGTTTAACTCAAGTTCGTCATTAAATCTTTATGAAATCTACCCATAGCTCTTCTGCCTTAAAAGAACACTTAAATTCACTACTACTAATCGCGGCCGCACAAGATCCTCGGGGGGAAGTTCGGGATAGAGATGGATTAACCCAAGCCGTTGCTGAATTATTGGATCGAGGAGCTGATGTTGACGGAAGAAATTTTAATGGCGTCACGGCTTTGATGGTTGCTGCTCAAAATGGCCACACAGAAACCGTTGCTAAATTATTGGCCCTAGGAGCTAATGTTAACCGAGCAGCATCAAATGGTGCCACGGCTTTGATGGTTGCTGCTCAAGATGGCCACACCCAAACCGTTGCTGAATTATTGGCTAAAGGAGCTGATTTTAACGCAAGAGCATCTCATGGTGGCACGGCTTTGATGGTTGCTGCTCAAAAGGGCCACACCAAAACCGTTGCTGAATTATTGGCTCGAGGAGCTGATGCTAACCCAGCAGCATCAAATGGTGTCACGGCTTTGATAGTTGCTGCTCAAAATGGCCACGCAGAAACCGTTTTAGCTTTTCTATCTCGCGATGGTGCAGATTGGCAAGCAGTGCAGGATCAATTGAGACATCCAGCACTTCGAAATTTAAACAAAGAAGTCTCGTTCCTTCTGGCGGTTATCATTCCTGATAAAGAACTTCCTGACAAAGAACTCAGAAATTCAATCATTGAAAGTTTCAACCAAAGAAATCCCGACAACAAAATAAACCAAGAAAATAATGATATTTTAGGGGCTGGTCTTGAGGCGTATAAGACTCTCAAAGATCTCAAGTCTTGGCATGTCAGATATTTGACTGATTCAGGTGCCGCACAAAATGAAGTGAAGATTTCGGCAAATCAGAGATTTTTTGACTTGTTGAACCATCAAGGCGCTAGGGAAGAAGCATTGGCAAGAAACGATCTTGTTACTGAATTGGTTTTTCAATCAACATCTTTGGTCATTCATTCTGGTCTTGGAGATGAAAATGCCTTAGGCCCCGTGAGAAGACTAAACCAAGAAGATTTCCACAAATTAATAACAAAAATTATTGATAGCGGTAAGGATGAAAGCGGTATCCCAAAATTGAAGGACTCGCTTGTTGTTGCCGAGTTACGGAAAGACAGAATAGATCATCCAAGAACAGAAATAAGTCCCGCATCAGCGGCACGAATGAAAGGGCAAGCTGGGCCTTGCATTGTTAGTTAAACCAATATCCATGCCCGCTTCATTTCTTTGGCTAGAAGTTGTCTGATTATTCTATACAGCAGGGTTTTTGAGATAAGGTTATAGTTTTGCAGGAGATTGATTCCGCGTTTAGTGACATCGCTTGATGCCGCTAATCGCCCTGACGATGATTGGTGAGGAATTTGTGCGCTGTTCAAAGCATCATTAACTTGTAAGAATTGGTCGCGTTGTTTACACAACCAAAATGTTTTCACGCGAATTTACGTGGTGGTGTTTTTGGTTTTTGGATCAAAGTATTCAAGCAATTTTTCGTAAGGTGTTTTGCCGTCAATT
>CANNMN010000032.1 GCA_947505885.1 Rickettsiales bacterium | reverse complement strand
TTGAACAGCGCCCATGTGGTCTTCGTGGATGTGAGTTAACACAATTCCAAGAAGGTTGTGACGATGTTGTTTAATGAAAGAAATATCGGCAGTCATCATGTCGACACCTGGGATATCGTAAGCAAAGCCAACGCCGCAATCGACCATTAGCCATTTGCCGTCGAGATGGTAGAGATTAACATTCATCCCGATTTCATTGGCGCCGCCAAGAGGGAGAAAAAGAAGGTCGGAGTGATGTTTTTTTAAATTAAGTTCCATGTTTATTATTTGGTTAGTCGTCATGAATAGCTTGGCTAAGCTCGCAATGACGGTTTCGAATTTTCTTCGTGAATAATTCTTAAGCCTTCCAGCGTTAGATCGGGTTCGTGATGTTTGACCGAGTTCGTCAAAGCATCTTTAAAAATTTCGGCGAGACCGCCAGTGATGATGTGCGTAGTTTTGTGATTTAGTTCTTTTTCGATTCTTTCAATCATTCCTTCAATTAGCGAGATATAACCGAAGTAAACACCCGAATTCATTGCTTCGATTGTTGTGGTGCCAATAACATTTTTTTGTTGCTTCACCGAAATTCTTGGAAGCTGTGCTGTAGCGTCGTGCAAGGCTTTTAGCGAGAGATTAATGCCAGGAGCAATTACGCCGCCAAGATATTCTCCGCCCTCTCCTACTACGTCAAAAGTAGTCGCAGTGCCAAAGTCAACGATGATTAAATTGCCGCCAAATTTTTTAAATCCGGCAATTGAATTAATCAGGCGGTCGTGCCCGACTTCATTTTTATTTTTGATTTTGATTTCGATCGGAAGATGAGTTTTATCTTCGCCAAGAATAAGAATTTTTTTGGCGATTTCTTCGGGAAGAAATTTTTTTACCGCCTCATTGATAAGGCCAATAAGCACTGGCACCACTGAACCAATTATGCATCCGCTAATTTTCAAACAGTCGATTTTATCGGTGAGAAAAAGTTCAATCAAATCAACGGCGTAATCATCAGCAGATTTTTTAGTGCTGCTCGGCAAGCGCCATTTTTTAATTAATTTATCCTCATCAAAAAGACCGATGACGATGTTGGTATTTCCAATGTCGAAAGTTAGAAGCATTTCTCGGTGTTATTTAAGTTGCAGACATGCCGTTGATGAAAGTTTCAACAAATCCTATTATTTTCTTCAAAATTCTGTCACCGGTTTTTTTACGTTCCAATATCTTTGGTTGTTCGCCTTCTAAGAGTCGAAGTACCTCATCTCGAAGAGGCTCTCTTTCTGCATAAAGATAGTCTTCAATAAGAGTTTGGGTTTTTTCTACGGAGAGATTTTCGTCTTTTATAATTTGTTCAAAAGCGTTCTGTTTTTGTTCGTTCCAGAATTTTTCAAAAGATTCAGTTACCTCTTCAGAGTCTTTTATAGCCGGTAAATTCTCTTGAATAAATTTTTCTATTAATTCGCGTTTGCTGCGCAAATCGGCTTCACCGCTAATTATGCTTAAAATTTCTTTTTCAGCTGTGCCAGAATCAAGCGAACCTTTCATCAAAGACTTAGCCTTCAATTTGATGAGCAATTGAATGATGTAGGCGACATTGATTTCATCGCGATGGATAAGCTCCAACTCAAAATCTACATCTTCTAAAATTGAAACTTTTTCTTTTTTGTGCTCGGATTTTACCTTGTCGTAAAGATCAAGATACTTGCTTTTATAATCTTCAAAAAGCTGTTGTGACATTGCTAAATCTTCCCACTTAAAATCAGCAAAAGCAGAGAGGATATTTTTAATCCGCATCAATTCTCTGAAGGCTTTAACAAAATCCAGCTCATCATCTTCGCTTTGTAAATTATTCACACTGGCAACATTTGGTGCAATTTTCAGCAAAGAGGTAAAAGCATCGTTGAATTTTTTCACATGATCTTCGTAAGGCTTCATAATAATCACATCGATCGCCTCTTTGTTACTAAACAGCGTGATGGCTTCATCTGTGGCCTTCTTCAGATTACGAAAAACCACAATATTTCCCTGAGATTTCTGCTCGTTTAAAATACGATTTGTTCGCGAATAAGCCTGAATAAGTCCGTGATATTTCAGGTTTTTATCAACATACATCGTGCTTAGCGTTGGGCTATCAAACCCAGTCAAAAACATGTTAACCACCAGCAAAATATCAATTTTGCGATCCTTCACCTTCAAAGAAACATCTTTGTAATAGTTGTAAAATAGCTCGCTGTCTTTGGTTGAGTAAGCGCAGCTAAACATCTGGTTGTAGTGCGAAATAAACTCGTCCAATTTTTCGCGACTATGTTTATTAATTTCGTTCGCAGCCTTCACATCTTCCACCGTTAATTCGTCAGGTAAAAAACCGTTGGCATCCTTGTCATCTTCGTTGGCTGCGTAACTAAAGATTGTAGCAATTTTAATGTTATGCTCACCCGCATCTTTTTTGCGTTTCAAAATGTCGTAATACTTAATCAAAGTTTCAACGCTGCTCACGCAGAACATGGCGTTAAACTCTTTGGCGTGGGTTTTGCGGCCGTGATTGGCAATAATGTAATCGACAATTTTCTCTAATCTTTTTGGTGACTCCATCAACTCTTTGGTGTCGATATCTTCCACTTCAATATCAATTTCGGTCGCGCCTTCCTTCTTCTTATATCTGCCAACATATTCCACCGCGAACTTCAAAACATTTTCATCGCGAATGGCGTCGGTAATTACATATTTATGCAAACACTCGCCAAACAGCTCTGCAGTAGTGCGTTTACCCAATTCATTTTTCACCGCATTTTCTGCAAAAATTGGCGTGCCGGTAAATCCAAAAAGCTGAATATTATTAAAAAACGCTTTGATGCGATTGTGCGTTTCACCAAATTGGCTGCGGTGGCATTCATCAAAAATAAAAACAATGCGCTCATCTTTTAGCGCTGTCATTTTTTCTAAATACTGCTTTTTACCAATGGCGCTGTTTAGCTTTTGAATGGTGGTAACAATTAGCTTGGTGTCGTCAGAAAATTGCTGAACCAGCGCCTTTGTATTGTCGGTGCCATCAACGCTGCCATCGCTAAAACTATTAAACTCTTTGCTGGTTTGGTAATCCAAATCTTTGCGATCAACCACAAACACCACTTTTTTAACCTTGGGCAAATTGGTTAAAATTTGACTGGCTTTGAAAGATGTCAGCGTTTTTCCCGAACCAGTTGTATGCCAAACATAGCCGTTGCTGTGGCTGTGCATAACTTTGTCCACCAGAGCTTCAACCGCATAATATTGGTAAGGACGAAGCACCATCAAAACTTTATGCGTTTCGTTCAAAACCACATATTTGCAAATTATTTTAGAAATGTGGCACGGCTCTAAAAAGTTGCTGGTAAAGCCATTTAAAACATTGGTAAGGCGATTATTTTCTTTGTCTGTCCAATAAAAAGTTTGTTTGAAAGATTGGGTTTTGTTGTTGGCGTAATATTTTGTGTTCACGCCATTGCTGATCACAAAAATTTGCAAATATTGAAACAAAGCCGCGCTCGCCCCAAACGAATGGCGCTGGTAGCGGTTAATTTGATTAAAAGCCTCTTTCAATTCTAAGCCACGACGCTTCAACTCAATTTGCACCAGCGGCAAACCGTTAATCAATAAAGTGACATCGTAGCGATTTTTATATTTGCCCTCCATGCTTACCTGATTGGTCACCTGATATTGATTTTGGCACCACTTCTCTTGATTCAAAAATTCAAAATACAAATTCTCACCATTATCGCGAACGATGTGTTGCTTGATCTCGCGCAGCGTTTTGGCTTTTTCAAAAATCGAGCCTTTGCTTAAAATGTTTAAAACTTTTTTGAATTCTTGCTCGCTAAATTTTCTACCGCCAGTGCGAGTCAAAGCGTCTTGATTGTGAATTTCTAATTGGGTTTTGAGGTTGGCAATTAGCTCTTTTTCATCTTTGACCGACACAAAAGCGTAGCCCAATCTCTGAAGCTGGGCAATTAATTGATCTTCTAAAACTTGCTCTGACTGAGTGCTCATAATTTGTAAAAATTCTGGTTAAAATTTAGCAAAACATCTGCTGCAACAGCCCTTTTTTGTAGTAAGAAACTTTTTCGATTTGGCTTTGTTGCTGGTTTATTTTTGTGTCGATGGTGGTGAGGAAGTTGGCGATTTTTTGCTGCTCTGAGATTGAAGGAACTGAAACTTTTAATGATTTTATGATTTCTGCCGAAAGGTTTCCCTGCCCACCCTGCAAATACGTTTTGATAATATTTTCTTTCTCTAGGAGTAGGTAATTGTATAAGAATTTATTATTTAAATTTGATCTTATACACAGAATAGCCTGATTAATCGCTCCCTTGATTTTGGAAATCGCCACCTCTCCACTCGTTGCTCCATATAAAGCATAAAGTAAGTCGCCAGCTTCTACCATTTTGGCAGAGGAATTTTTTAAACCTTCTTCAGTAATAAATTGCAGAGTTTTATCAGAATTTATTTCTCCAGATCTTATAAATGGAATCTCACCATTAAAATATTTTCTTTTTGTAGTAAGTGGCGTTCCGCCTGAAAAGAAAATTCCAACATCGCCCAACTTCTTCACTTCCCAATCCGCGAAGTCATTGCCGTTTTCATCTTTAAAGCGCAGCTCTTGGGAGAATATTTTTTGCATCACGCCTTTTTTATATTGCTCTAAAAGAGCTTTCTTTTTCTTCAACGCTTGCAGCTTTTCATCAATCGCGGTGAGGAAGTTGGCGATTTTTTTCTGCTCTCGAATCTCTGGCAGCCTTAAATCCATTTCCGAAAGAGTTGATAGAACTATGTAGGGCGTATTCCCCTCTTTTTTCTCACCATCGATTCTTCGAGAAAGAAAATGATCGAGAAAATACTTCACATAAATGATTTCATCGAAAAAACCATCCAACACGTATGTTCTTTGATAGGCATTAAATTTGCCTTTGTAATAGTGAATGTAACCAACATTAGCGCCATTTCCAGAAACTAACAGGGCTTCGGTATCAAATGCCCATCTGTCAATTCTAAAATAATCTTTTGCACAAGTGTAAAATCGATACTCTCCATCCTTAACCATTGCGTTTGCGTCAAGTTTGCCGGTCGTTATTTTTGAAATCTCTCCCAATCTTTTCTCCACCCACTCCCCACCAAACTCAGGAAACCGCAACGCTGGAATGTTTTTTTGCTTTTCCATTATTTGAGTTTTTTGATTTCGGTTTCTAACCGCTTTAACTCTTCCAAATCTTGGTCATCGGCTAGTTTTGCATCGAAGTCTTTTCTTCTTGAGTCAAATTTTTCGTAAATTTCAGCAACTTGCTCCTCCATTTGGGTGTTGCTTACAGAGCCTTTGTGACTCAATAATTTTTTGTCGTTAAGTTGGATGATTTTATCGATGTTTTCTCTCCAAAAATCAGTGGTGATGTCTTGCCTGTTTTTTGCTCTCAATTCTGCGGTTTCTAAGAACACCATTACAAAGCGGTTAAGGCTGTCTATTTCGTCTTCAGACAAATAATTTTTGGCAATCACAATATCTTGCTTTCTTACAACCGAGCCTTTCCAGCTTTTAAGTGCCATGTTCGGCTCATTTTCATTGGCGCGGCTAACAATAATTTCAGCGACGGTTTTTCCGGTAATGGCGAACAAAATTTTATTTTGAGTTTCAGCGTAAAACATTTGCGTGGCTTTATCGCTGGCGTCGTAGTCGCTGCTTAAAGAAAATAAATCTCTAACTTTTTGATAAAAGCGTTTTTCAGAGGTACGGATGTCTCTGATGCGGGCAAGTAATTCGTCAAAATAGTCAGGTCTGCCATCGGGGTTTTTAAGGCGGTTGTCGTCCATCGCAAAGCCTTTAACCATGTATTCTCTAAGGTTACGATTTGCCCATTGACGAAATTGAATTCCTCTTTGACTTCTTACCCTAAAGGCAATCGCCAAAATCATTTCTAAACTGTAGAAAGTGACTGAATAATTTTTGCCGTCTTGGGCAGTTGTTAAGTAATCCTTAATAACTGAATTTTCTTGCAACTCCTTGTCTTCCAAGATGTTGGCGATGTGCATGCTGATGTTTGGCACCGAGGTGGCAAAAAGTTCTGCTAGCTGACTTTGATTCATCCAAACATTGCCGTCTTGAGCAATTAAAGACACGGCAGCTTTGCCATCCTGCGTTTGGTAAATTACGATGTTTAAATTTTCTGTTTTCATGGGTTTTTAAAATGGCGTTTCGATGTTTAACTCTTTGCAAAAACTGGTGATGGTTTTGTCGGTTTCAAGCATTTGGGCGTCTAATGCTTTTAGTTCTTTGGCAATGGCGTTGATGTCGATGCTTTCATCAGCTTCAAAAGTATCAACATAGCGGGGGATGTTGAGGTTGTAGTCATTTGCAGCTATTTCTTTTAAGGATGCTTTTTTGCTGTATTTGTCTGACTCAAGGCGTTTGCGGAAGGTTTCGACGATTTTATCAATGTGAACATCGCGCAAAACATTTTGCGTTTTTACTTTTTCAAAATGCTGTGAGGCATCAATAAATAAAACATCATTTGGGTTCTCGCGGCATTTTTTAAAAACTAAAATGCAGGTAGGAATTGAGGTGCCGTAGAAAATATTGGATGGCAAACCAATTACAGCGTCTAAGTAATTTAAGTCTTCGATTAAATATTTGCGAATGTGCTGCTCGGCTCCACTTCTGAACAAAACGCCGTGCGGCAATACAATTGCCATTTGTCCGTTTTCTGCCAAATGATGAATCATGTGTTGCACAAAGGCGAAGTCGGCTTTGCCTGCTGGCGCTAATCTGCCATATTGGCTAAAACGATCATCGTTTGTGAATAGCGGATTGGCACTCCACTCAGCTGAAAATGGTGGGTTGGCAACGATGGCCTCGAATCTTTGATTCAAATGTTGTGGGCGCTCGAGCGTGTCTTCTTGCTTGATGTCGAATTGGCGATAATGCACGTCGTGCAAAATCATATTCATGCGGGCAAGGTTGTAGGTGGTGCGGTTTAACTCTTGTCCGTAAAAATTAGTGACTTCCTTAACTTCCTTGGCAACTCGCAAAAGCAAAGAGCCTGAGCCGCAAGTTGGGTCGTAAACTGACTTTAGCTTGAACTTGTTAGTGGTAACAATTTTTGCCAAAACTTTGCTAACTTCTTGTGGCGTGTAAAACTCACCAGCTTTTTTTCCGGCACCGCTGGCGAACTGGCCAATTAGGTATTCGTAGGCATCACCCAAAACGTCGAGCTCGGTATTTTCTAGTTTGAAATCGATTTTGTCTAAATGAGCAAGAACCTTGGCGATGATCTCGTTTCTGGCTTCAGAAGTTTTGCCAAGTTTGGTGCTGTTTAGATCCATGTCTTCAAAGAGATTGTCGAAATCATCTTCGCTGTCCGTTCCCATGGTGCTGAGCTGGATGTTGTTTAGGATTTTTTGTAGGTCTTCGAGAATGAAATTATTTTCGCCTTCTGTGTCGCTATTGCCTCTTTTGGCAACTTGGCTGAATAGTTCGGATGGCTTTAAGAAATAGCCCAATTTTTCCAAAGTATCTTCTTTAACGGCCTCAATTTGTTCTTTACCTTCAGCGGTATTTTCTTCGATGTTTTCGTATTTAATGTTGTTAGATTTCAAAATGTAGTTGGCATAAATCTCCATTTTCTCAGCCAAATATTTGTAGAAAATAAAGCCAAGAATGTAATCGCGGAACTCATCCGCATTCATCTTTCCTCTAAGCGTGTTGGCTATGTTCCAAAGTTGCTGTTCTAGTTGTTTTTTTTGTTCTTCGCTCATCGGCTGATTTTTTATTTTAGAAAACTTGGTCTCGGGAAGGAATGCTGCAAATTTGCGAAACGCAGAGAGGTCGATTGTTAGAAATTGAGGCGCCTTGAATAATTTCCCACCAAAGTTTTTGCGGTCGAACTAGCTTAACTTCGCACAAGCATCGGCGATGCGATTCATTGCATTTTTCAAAAATTCTTCGGAGGCGGCGTAGGAAATTCTGAAGAAATCTGGAGCGCCAAAAGCAACACCAGGAACTACTGCCACCAGAGCTTCTTCCAGAATGTAGGCGGCGAAGTCATTGTCGTTTTCAATCACTTTTCCAGCGAGAGTTTTTTTGCCGTAAAGGCCAGCGCAAGAGGGAAATACGTAAAAGGCGCCTTTGGGAATATTGCAATTAATGCCGTCAATTTTGTTAAGCATTTCTACGACCATGTTGCGACGTGATTCGAAAAGTTTGGCGTTAGTTTGGATGTAATCTTGTGGGCCATTTAGCGCCTCAACTGATGCCGCCTGTGAAATTGAAGATGGGCTAGAAGTGCTTTGAGATTGGATCATTGCCATTGCTTTGATCAATTTTTCTGGACCAGCGCCGTAACCAATTCTCCAACCAGTCATTGCGTAAGCTTTAGAAACGCCGTTAACGATTAAGGTGCGCTCTTTCAATTTTGGCTCAACTTCTGCGAGTGTGGCGAATTTGAACTTATCAAAAATTAAGTGTTCGTAAATGTCGTCAGCCATCACGTGAACTTGCGGATGACGCAATAAAACTTCTGCTAGATCTTTAAGCTCAGCAGCTGAATAGCAGGTGCCTGTAGGGTTGCTTGGCGAATTAAAAATTATCCATTTGGTTTTTGGCGTAATTTTTTCTTCGAGAGATGTTGGTGAAATTTTAAAATTATTTTTTACCAAAGATTCAACGATCACCGGATTTCCGCCAGCAAGCAAAACCATGTCTGGGTAAGAAACCCAATAAGGTGCAGGAATAATTACCTCATCTCCAGGATTGATTGAGGCGATTAATGCATTGTAAATAACTTGTTTTGCGCCAGTTGAAACACAGATCTCGGAAGGCTTATATTCCAAATTATTTTCGCGCTTAAACTTGCCGATGATTGCTTTTTTAAGTGCGGCAGTTCCGTCAACTGCGGTGTATTTTGTATCACCTTTTCTGATTGCTTCGATCGCCGCATTTTTAATATTTTCTGGCGTGTCGAAATCTGGCTCGCCCATTCCGAGTGAAATAATATCCTTGCCCGAAGCCTTTAGCTCTGCAGCCTTCATCGAAACGGCAATTGTTGGAGATGGCTTAATTTTGGAAAGAGATGAAGCTAAAAATGACATGATTTTCTTAGTTAAGTTTTGTCACCCTTTAACAGAATCATGGTGGCGAATTGAGTCATGCTGACCCTGCCGAATTATGACGTTGGCGCGGGTTGACTTTTCAAAGGGCGGCGCGTTTTATGCGCACATTCTTCTGATTCAATCTTCATTTTTTAAATAAATGTCGTCTACTGGCCAACTGACTACCGATCCACTATTCTTGGGCTTAACTCGACCATCAATGTTATGCGGAGTTAGCTACACTTTTGCTGCGCTTAACGGAATTTGTTCGCTTCTCGCTTTTATCCTAACCAATCAATTCATATTCCTTTTAGTTATTCTTCCTGCCTTGCACATGGTTGGCTGGTTCATCTGCTTAAAAGAACCTCGCGCCATCGAACTTTTCATCGCCAGCATGTCAAAATGCAATGTCTGCCGCAACAGATATTATCACGGCGGCACTAACTCTTACGACGTTTACTAGATGCATAAATATAGAACACATAATTGCTCCGAGTTGAGAAAATCTCATGTCGGACAAACAGTAAAACTTTCAGGCTGGGTTCATTCAAAGCGCGATCACGGAAGCCTTATTTTTATTGATTTGCGCGACCATTTTGGCATTACGCAACTTGTTACAGATTCACTTCAGCCAATCAAGCTTGAGTCGGTAATTACCGTAATGGGAGAAGTTGTTGCTCGCGCTACTGACGCGGTAAATCCAAATATCAAAACCGGAGAAATTGAAGTCAAAATTAGCCAATTAATTGTTGAATCTGCAGCTGAGCAAATCCCTTTTCAGATTAATG
>CANNMN010000031.1 GCA_947505885.1 Rickettsiales bacterium | reverse complement strand
TTAAAGCCGCGGGCGACAAGATTTTCACAAAATTTATCTTCTAAATAAAAATCAAAACCAACGTCACGCATTAGGCGTACAAAGATTCCGTAGCCACCAGTGTAATCGAGAAATTTTTTCTTTTTGTCAAAAAGGTAGAACAGAACCAGGGAGGTTTTTTTTGCCAGCTCAAGGTTACGTTGCACGAGGCCAGTATCTTGTAAAGTTATTGCCTGTGAATAGGCCTCATCAAGCCAGTAAGGTTCTTCAGTTTGTAAAAAATGGCAGTGTTGGCAGTGATAGAATTTAACCTGATGTTTGTTGAGTAGTGTTTCAGTAAAGACGTGATCGCTCTTACCTTCGCAGATTCTACATTTCATTTTGCTCTTGTTTTAATTTTGGTTTTTAGAGACCAGTTACGAGAATTCCGTATTTTTTGCTTAAGTAACCCATCACATCTTTTCTTTCCCGATCCATAAGCGGTCGGTTAAAAACGATTACTTCGGAAATTAAGCCTCTAATTCCCCAGTTGCCACCACGATCCATGCCAACACAGAAGCCATTCATTGAATTTGTTCCTGCGTTGACTACCGCTCCACCAATGATGGTAGAAGCGTTATTAAGATAAATTTTTGAGTTGGTGCTATTGAGATAAAAGGCAGATATGTAAGGTGAATTTGCGGTAATTGTTTGACTGATGTTAACGCAATTTCCTCCGCAAATTTGTGCGTAAGTTGAAAAAAGGCCCCCCAAAGTCATGTTAGAATCTTGACTGCTGCTATCAAATAATACGCCCGTTAATCCCGAAACTGTTGTTGGTTGTGAAACAACAAAAACAGTAGTTTGCGCGGAACGGCCTTGATAAAATGATGAAAGTGAAAGTGTTGGTGTACCGCTCACTGTGTTAAAATAAATGCTTGGGAGTTTGTTGATTCCCTCAGCTTCGTAAGTGATCGCAGCTGAGGTGGTTCTCATTAAGGTATTCTTTTTTGCTGGAATTGAATTGGGACTGATGTCGTACCAGGCGCTGATTTGCTTGCCATCAAATGCTTCATTTGTTTTGAATGAATCAACGGAAGATGTTTCGTACCAAGCAATCAACCCAGAAATATTTGGCACCGGAGATTTTGAGGTGAGAGATCTCGCTGTAGTTAATCTTGAAGATGCAACTATTTTAATGCCCTGCGAAACCATCGCCATTAAAAGGCTAACAACAACTAGAGAGACCGAAAGTTCGAGTAAGGAGAATGCGGATTTTTTCATTTAGATTCCAATTACTGCAATTCCGTATTTTTGACTTAGGTAATTCATTACGTCTTTCCTTTCCTGAGTTTCGAGCGGTCGGTTGTAGATAATTACTTCAGAAACAAGTCCGATAAATGGATAACTTCCAATTCGATCGGTGCCAATCGTTAGGCCGTCCATCAAGTTGCTTCCCGGACTGCCCACGACACCTCCAACCATGGTTTTGGCATCATTTATGTAAGCCTTTGAAGATGTTCTGTTGAAGTAGGCCGCTATAATGTAATTACTATTAGTTGAGCAACAGCCTGATGTTGTGAAGTCGGCATTATTTCCAGCGTAAAGGCGAATGCCGTTACTAAGATATGAAATCGGAGTTGCGGTGAAGCTATTCCCTGAATCTATAGGAATTGGCGCGTTACTTAAAGAGTAAGGAGAGGAAACAAAGAATATTGTATTTTGCGTGCTCGTTCCTTGGTAAAAACTTGAAACCGAGATTCTTCCACTGCCGTTAAATGAAATGCTCGGAAGCCTGTTAATGCCACTCTGCTGATAAATTACTGCAGAGGAGGCGGTTCTGGTTAAGGTATTATATTTTTTAGCAATTGATCCTGGCCCCACATCATACCAAACGCTGATTTGCCCATCATCCACTGCTTCGCTCGCTTTAAATGACTCAAGTCTCGAGGTTTCGTACCATGCAACTAACCCTGCAATTTTGGGCACCGGAGATCTTGCGGTGAGCGAGCGAGCGCTGCTTAATTTTGCCGACATTATCAAATTTGCACCCCCAGCCACAATCGACATCAATATAGCGATGACTACAAGTGAGATCGAAAGTTCAACTAGGGAGAAAGCTTTGTTTCTCAAATTTGTGACCAAGTTGTTACCGGGGTTTTGGCGGCTTTGACTTCGTCTAATCTTCTTCTCGGAGTATTGAGAGGGTAATTGTGAAACCTGTCCCCGCGGCCTTCCTTAACTTCTTTTGCAATGTAAATCATTGTGTCAACGAATCGATCAATAGTCTCTTTTCCTTCGGTTTCAGTTGGCTCAATTAGCATCGCGCCTTGCACAACGATAGGGAAGAAAATTGTCATTGGATGAATCCCATATTCGACCAAAGCCTTTGCAACATCTAGCGTTGAGATGCCTTGCGCTTTTTGAATTTTGTCAGTTAACAAACATTCATGCATGCAATTGCCTTCAAATGGAACGTGGTAATGATCCTTCAATTTTGTTAGAATGTAATTTGCAGAAAGCACCGAATCTTCCGCAACTTTTTGTAGGCCGTCAGCTCCGTGTGAAAGCATGTAAGTAAGGGCTCGAATGTGCATTCCGAATTGCCCGTTAAAGCCTTTTACTTTGCCGCAAGTATTTTTTGTTGCGTAAAGTTTGTAAGTTTCGCCTTCTTTGGCGACGTGCGGAGTTGGCAAAAATTCGGCTAATTCAGCACGCACGGCGATTGGTCCAGAACCAGGTCCGCCGCCACCATGCGGAGTGGAGAAAGTTTTGTGTAAGTTAAAATGCATTACATCAACGCCAATGTCTGCAGGACGAACTTTGCCGACTATTGCATTGTAATTGGCACCGTCGCAGTAGAAATATCCGCCGACCGAGTGAATTAAATCTGCAATATGCTTAATATTTTTTTCGAACTTTCCGCAAGTATTTGGATTTGTGATCATTGTTCCGGCAATTGATTTACCGTGCTCTGCCACCAATTTTTCTAAAGATGCAACGTCAATTAAACCCTCTTTGTCTGAAGGAATAACTTTGATTTGAAATCCACACATTGAGGCAGTTGCCGGATTTGTTCCGTGAGCTGAATCTGGAATTAAAATAATTTTACGAGTAGCCGCTTCACCTTTTTTCTCGTGTGCTTTTTTGATTACTAAAATTCCTGAGAACTCACCTTGAGCGCCAGCTGCCGGAGCAAGAGAAACCGCATCAAGTCCGGTCAAAGTCGCGAGCCAGTTTTGCAAATTGAACATTAATTCAAGTGCGCCTTGAACGGTAGATTGATCTTGCAACGGGTGAATATCAGCAAGGCCAGGAAGGCGAGCCATCTTTTCATTCAAGCGTGGATTGTGCTTCATTGTGCAAGAACCAAGAGGATAAAACCCAGCATCAATTGAATAATTCTGATTCGACAAGCGCACAAAGTGACGAATAACCGTAGGCTCATTAACCTGCGCTAAGCCAATTTGCTCGCGTGATTTTTGCCCAGTACGAGTCGCAAATTTTTCTAGCTCTGGCAAGTCGACGCCACAAGCTCCTTCGCGTGATTGTTTAATGAGCAACTCGGTTTCGTGATTTAGTCCGCCGATTTCTTTTGGAGTAAAGGTCATTTTTATTTTGTTTTTAGAGTTTTTCATCCCCGCTTTCTCGAGGATGAAGTGCAATTGAAGTGATTAGTTTAAGATTTTTTCGAGCTCGTTAGCCAAAGTCTCAATGTCTTGCGCAGTAGTTAATTCACTAACCGCAACGATCATTTTATTTCCCTGTGCAAAGCCGCCGATTACGTTTTTGGCGAGAAGTTTTTTGTTTACTTCGGCCGCGTCTTTTGACAGTTCAATTGTGAATTCATTGAAAAAGTTCTGATTCAAAACTTTCACGCCCTTAACCTTCGCAAGGCGATCTGCAAGGTCGCAGGCTTTTTTGTGATTGATTAAAGCGAGTTTTTTAAAACCAATTTCACCAAGTAATGAAGTGTGAATGGTGAATGCCGTTGCACACAAACCTTGATTCGAACAAATGTTCGAAGTCGCTTTTTCGCGGCGAATATGTTGCTCGCGCGCGCTCAATGTTAGCACGTATCCAGGCTTGCCATCGACGTCTGTTGTTGTGCCGCAAATTCTGCCTGGCATTTGACGAACGAATTCTTTTTTGCAGGAGAAAAATCCTAAAAGTGGGCCACCAAAATTTAGACCAACGCCGATTGAAGAGGCTTCGCCAACACAGATATCTGCTTGTTTTGGAGCTTCAAGCAAACCGAGAGAAAGGATCTCGCTAGTAACAACAATCAGCAATGCTCCAGAAGCATCGCATTGTTTTCTAAGCTCGTCTAAATTTCCAACTTCGCCGTGAAAGTCGGGATATTGCACAACTACAGCCGCACAAGTTTCGTCGATTTGCGAAACTAATTTTGCGTCATGCAAGTTGAGGGAAGTTCGAGTAACTTCTAAATAATCGGGGTGAATATTTCCAATAGTCGCAATGTTTTTGCGATCCTTAATACGCATTGCCATTAAGCAGCTTTCAGCCATTGCCGTTGCGCCGTCATACATTGAAGCGTTAGAAATTTCCATTCCAGTGAGCAGGGCAATAATGCTCTGAAATTGGAAGATTACCGCGAGAGTTCCTTGCGAAATTTCTGGCTGGTAAGGTGTGTAAGAAGTTAGAAATTCCGAACGCTGAATCAAATGGTCAACAGAAGCGGGAATGTGGTGTTTGTAGCATCCAGCGCCTAAGAAAAACGGGCCAGCTGAAGCGGCGCGATTTTTATTCGCGTAAGAATTTAAAATATTTTCTACCTCCAATTCACCTCGGTGATTGGGTAAGTTTGCGATTGGTTTTTTAAGTAAAAATTCAGATGGAACTGAATCGTAAAGTTGATCCACAGAAGTCGCGCCGATTGCAGCGAGCATTTCTTTACGATCTTGTTCAGTCAAGGCTAGGTAGCGCATTTGATTTTATTTGATTTAAAAATGAGGGCGGCAAAAACGCGGGCGCAAAGTAAAAATACTTAAGCAAATGTCAAAATTTATTGGGGAAATAATTTTAAGAAAAAGTGCAGCTAAATCTGCAAAATAAGAAGAATTCAGAAGGAATATTTTAGAAATTTTTTAAAATATTTTCTGAGAGCTTCGCAGAATTTTTTAAGTTAAAAAATTATTTGGCCTAAAAGCGGCAATGAATTGGCAATGAATTGGCAATGAATTGAATTATAAATTAATTAAAATGAGCTCAATCGACCTAAAAGAAGTAGAAAAATTTTCACGCATTGCTGACGAGTGGTGGGATAAGTCTGGCAAATTCAAGCCTTTGCACGAGTTCAACCCAATTCGCATTTTGCATCTAAAAAGAAAAATTGAGGAAAGATTCGCGAAAATTTCTGGCGTGAAAATTTTGGATGTTGGCTGCGGTGGAGGTTTAGTTGCTGAGCCTTTTGCCGTTGCTGGTGCTGATGTTACCGCAATTGACGCTTCAGAAAGAAATATTCAAGTTGCAAAAATTCACGCCGAAAAATCTGGGTTAAAAATCGATTACCAAGTTTCGACGGCGGAAGAATTAAATGAAAAACTTACCAGGGGATTTACCGAGGGATTTAACGTAGTTCTTGCGCTCGAAATCATTGAGCACGTTGCTGATCCCGAGGGTTTTATTCAAAGCCTTGCTAACCTTACAAATAAGGATGGGCTTGTCTTTGTCGCAACAATTAATCGCAATTTAAAATCACTCGCGCTGGCCAAAATTGCTGTCGAATATTTGCTGCGTTGGCTGCCAATTGGCACGCACGATTGGAAGAAATTTTTAAAACCTTCGGAAGTTAATTCTTACGCTGAAAAAGCTGGTCTTAAACTAAAAGAATTGCGTGGTTTTGAGTACAACATCATTAATTCTGAGTGGAAAGAGAGCGCGAATGTTTCGGTTAATTACGTTGCAGTTTTTACAAAAGAATAAAAGCGGCTCTACCACTCAAATATTTCGCCAAATTTTGGCGCGACGAATTCTTTTTTCTTTAAGTGGTAGGAAAGCCTAGCTGTTTCTAAGTCGCTTTCCGCATCTAAATATCCTTCAGCGCTAGTTCTAAAAGTATTGAAGTGCATTCCGATTGATTTCTTTGCGCCAAGCTCGCGATGAGCCACCACCGCGTCTTCAGGGTTCATGTGGTGATCTTGTAAGTACCAACGTGGTTCGTAGGATCCGATCGGAAGTAGCGCTAAATCGGGCTTGCCGTATTTTTTACCAATCTCGCTAAAGTGTCGCGAATAACCCGTGTCGCCAGCAAAGTAGATTTTGATCTTCGGAGTTTTGATCAAGAAAGATCCCCAGAGAGTTTTGTTAGTGTCGAACCAAGAGCGCTTCGACCAATTTTTAGCGTGAAGGAAAATTAATTCTGTTCCCTTGGCCTCACCATTTGCTAATTTTATTTCCTGATCCCAATCGAGCTCGAAGCAGGAAAGGCCAAGCTTCTCGATCTCATTCAAAACGTGACAATTGCCAAGCCCAGTAATGAATTTTGGCGCGAATTTTTTCTGCAATTTTCGAATCGTTGGCAAATCCATGTGGTAGTAGGAGCTGTGGCCAATAAGAACAAAATCGATTTTTGGTAAATCGTCAAAATTAATTGCCGGAGGATTGTGGCGCTTTTGACTAAAAAATGGTAAGGCAATAGGGCCGGCGCGCTCAGACCAGATTGGGTCGGTCAAAATATTAGCGCCGGGAATTTGAATCAGAAAAGTTGAGTGACCGACAAAAATAATGCGCGCGTTTTTGATTTTTTTGAGCTCGTTTGGTTTAACAAAACTCACCTTTTCTTCCGGAGCATCCCAAGAATCCTTGCTGGTAAAGGCGAAGCGTAAGTTTTCGCGCAATTTTGTTTTGTCTTCAGAGATGAATTTCTTGCCGTCAAAATGGTCAGATTTTGGACCGGAATAGTAAGTGCCACGACAAGAAGTTGCGAGGAGTAGAAAAAAAATACCCAAAGTTTTTTTCATTTTTTCGCTCTTTTTTGAATTGGGTCTGCGGGCTTGATTTTGCTGGTTAAAATGGGTTTTTTTTCAAATTGTCCACTTAAGTGGACAATTCAGTTTTAGCCGCGCAATTTTTTTACAACCTGTTCACAAATTGCGTCAGAAGTAATTCCGAAATGCTTGTACAAATCTTCTGCTTTTCCGGAAGCGCCGAAAGATTTCATTCCGACAAAAATTCCGTCGAAGCCGAGATATTTTTCCCAGCCTTGTGAAATTGCAGCTTCAACACCGACGCGTAAAATATTTTTCGCGCCCAAAACTTCATTTTTGTAAGCTTCGTCTTGCTCTTCGAAAATTTCAAAACACGGCATTGAAACCACGCGAGCATTGATTCCTTTTGCTTGCAATTTTTCTTTTGCCTCAACCGCAATCGAAACTTCTGAGCCAGTTGCAATGATTACAACTTCGGGATTTACAATATTGTTAAGCGCGTATCCGCCGCGGTTAGCTAGACTTCCCCCCTCGTGGCTTTTTTCTTTTACTAAAAATGGCAAATCTTGTCTTGTTAAAATCATTGCTGAGGGAGTTTTTTTTGCCGCAAGAGCCATTTCAAAACATTGCCAAGTTTCTTCAGAATCTGCTGGGCGCAAAACATTGAGATTAGGAATTCCACGCAACATTGCTAAATGTTCGATTGCTTGGTGCGTTGGGCCGTCTTCTCCAAGACCGATTGAATCGTGAGTGAAAATGTAAATCAGCTGCTGCTGCATTAGTGCGGCGAGGCGAATTGCTGGTTTCATGTAGTCAGCAAAAACTAGAAATGTTCCACCGTAAGGAATGAAATCACTGTGAAGCGCAATGCCGTTCATTACTGCGCCCATTGCGTGTTCGCGTACGCCGTAGTGAATGTAGCGACCAGAGAAATCGTCTTTGTTAATTGGTTTTGTGTGCGAGGTTTTGGTGAGAACAGAGCCGGTTAAATCTGCGGATCCGCCGACTAGGTTTGGTAGATTTCCAGTCAAAAATTCAAGAACTTGTTGGGAGGATTTACGGGTGGCTTGGTTTCGACTGCGCTCAACCGGCGGAATTGAGTCGAAGGTTCCTTGGTTTCGACTGCGCTCAACCGACGGAATTGAGTTGGAGGATTTGGAGCGGGTGCCGGCTTTTAGCCATTCGTTGCGTAAATTTTCTGGGATGAAAAACGGTTCGTAATTCCAACCAAGAGCTTCTCTCGTCTTCTTAACTTCTTCGGCACCAAGTGGTGAGCCGTGACATTTTTCTGTTCCAGCTTTTGCGGGCGAGCCAAAACCAATCGTAGTTTTGCAATCGATAAGAGTAGGGCGCGTGGCGCTTTGGGCTTTTTGTAAAGCGGCGCGTATTTCATCGAAATTGTGGCCGTCAATTTGGATTACGTCAAAGCCACAAGATTCAAAACGCATCTTCATATTTTCAGAAGTTGTGAGCGAAGTTTCGCCGTCGATTGAAATTGAATTATTATCCCAAAGAACGACGAGCTTGCTTAGATTCAAGTGTCCGGCGAGAGAAATTGCTTCTTGCGAAATGCCCTCCATTAAACATCCATCGCCAACGAGGACGTAAGTTTTATGGTCTGCCTCAGCCATTCTTTCGGCGATCGCGAAGCCAACAGCAGTGGCAATTCCTTGACCAAGTGGACCAGTTGTGGTTTCAATTCCGGCGAGATGTCCGTGCTCGGGATGGCCTGCGCATTTAGCGCCAAGTTGGCGGAAATTTTTTAAATCTTCGATCGTTACGTCTTCGTAACCAGTTAAATGAAGTAGTGAATAAAGTAGCATTGAGCCGTGCCCAGCAGAGAGAACAAAACGATCGCGATTTAACCATTTTGGATTTTTCGCGTCGAATTTAAGAAACTCGGTGAAAAGAATTGTAGCAACATCAGCCATTCCCATTGGCATTCCCGGGTGTCCAGAATTAGCGCGTTCGACAGCATCAATTGACAAAAAGCGAAGGCAGTTCGCAAGATCTAGTTTTGACATTACTTTTGATTTTTGATTTGAGATTTGAGATTTAGGCTGATGAATACTCCAGATCAAAAATCAAAAATCAAAAATCAAAATGCCTAAAATTATTCAGCGCATCCGTCACGACGAAGACGGCTGTTTTCCACTATTTCGTTTGCTGCCAAATTTAGTCACCTTAAGCAGCCTTTGCATTGCCTTGACCGCGATTCTTTTTTCGATGCGTGGTGATTTTATTCACGCCTCAGTCTTCCTGCTTATTGCGGGATTCATGGATGGGGTAGACGGCCGCATGGCTAGATTTCTTAATTCTTCTTCGGATTTTGGGGCGCAATTAGATTCGCTTGTTGATTTCGTGAATTTCGGTGTCGCTCCCGGTTTTGTGATTTACGCCTGGGTTAATTCTTACGATGATTTTCACGGCCTAAGCTGGGCTCTAGTTTTATTTTTTGCAGTTTGCGGTGCGATTCGTTTGGCAAGATTTAATGGTCATCTTACGCATGAAGCGCCAAATCCAATCTTAGAAAAATATTTCTTCAAAGGCATTCCAGCCCCAGTTGGTGCGGCAATGGCAATGCTACCAATGATTTTATTTTACGAATTCGGCGACGGATTTTATTCAAATCCTCTTTTGGTAATTAATTACGTTGGAACCTTGGCGGTCTTGATGGCAAGCCGCATTCCAACAATCTCAATCAAAAAAATTCCGATTAAAAATGACGCTGCTTACTTAACTTTGCTAATTCTTGGATCTTTCATAATTGGCCTAATCATTAAGCCTTGGATTGCTCTTGCGGCACTCGGAATTATTTACGGACTTTCAATTCCGGTCACAATTTTTTTCTACGTCAAAATTGAACTTCAATCAAGAAAATGAAAAAAATTCTAATTCTAAATGGTCCAAATCTAAATCTGCTGCACAGGCGCGACCATAGTATTTACGGCGATTATTCACTGAATAAAATTTCTGCCGATTGCGAAAAATTAGCGAAAGAGCTCGAAATTAAAATTGATTTTCAGCAGTCGAATAATGAAGGCGAGCTGGTCGATTCAATTCAAAATGCTTTGGATGATTGTGACGGAATAATCATTAATGCCGCCGCTTACACCCACACTTCAGTGGCAATTCGTGATGCTTTAGAAATGTTCAATAAGCCAAAAATTGAGTTACACATTTCTAACATTTTTAAGCGCGAAGAATTTCGTCAACATTCTTATTTGAGTGAGGTAGTTGACGCGGTTATTT
>CANNMN010000030.1 GCA_947505885.1 Rickettsiales bacterium | reverse complement strand
CTTATTTCTTTCGTAACGTGTCACGTCATCCCCGTGCAGGCGGGGATGACGGGTGGAAAATCAGGAATAAAATTAAAGACTCTCGATTTTGTCAACCTGGCCGATCGCGGGGATGACGGGTGGGAGATCGGGAATAAATTTAGAAACTCATAGTTTTTTCAACCTGACCAATCGCGGCGAATGTTGATTTGCCGGTAAATATTTTTTGTGCCAAGTCAGTTACGTTAGATTTTTTTACCGCAGAAATTTTCTTCATGATTTCTTCCGAAGACTGAATTTTATTTAATACTAGAATATCCGATCCGAGCTTCTGCATTCTTGTGCTTGTACTTTCTTTTGCCATTAAAAGGCTCGCAGAAAATTGCGTTTTTACGCGCTGCAATTCTTTGTCAGAAATTTTTTCACAGATTTTTTTGATTTCGTCACGAGTGGCCGAGATCAGCTCATTCGCCTTGTCTGGAGTTGTTCCGGCGTAGATTCCAAATAATCCTGAATCGCAATGATTGTAATTGAAGGCGTAGATCGAATAAGCCAACCCGCGATTCTCGCGCACCTCTTGAAATAAGCGCGAAGACATTCCGCCACCCAAGATCATCGCCAAAATTTGCGCGGAGTAATAATTTGGATCCATGTAGGACAAGCCTTTAAAGCCCATCACCAAATTCACCTGCTCGAGTTTTTTCTTCTTCTTAAATTCGCCGCCAGAATATTTTCCCAGTTGCGGTGCGTTGATTTTATTATTGCCAAGCTTGGTAAAATATTTTTTTGACCACTTCACTAAATCATCTTGCTTGATCGCTCCAGCCGCAACTATGGCCATGTTGTCGTAATTGTACTGCTTGCCAATATAGTCAGAAAAATGATCGCGGTTAAATTTTTTAATATTTTTTACCGGTCCGAGAATCGAGCGCCCAAGAGCTTGGTTGGGATAAGCCGCTTCTTGAAAATAATCAAAAACGATGTCGTCAGGAGTGTCATTCGTCATCGCGATTTCTTGCAAAATCACGCCGCGTTCTTTTTCAAGTTCACCAACATCGAAGGTCGAATTTTGCAAAATATCAGAAAGAAATTCGACGGCGAATTCGGCATGCTGCTTTAAAACTTTGGCGTAATAAACTGTTCTCTCCTTAGAAGTGTAAGCATTGATGTGCCCACCAATTCCTTCAAATTCTTCGGCGATTTGTCGCGCGCTGCGTTTTTTTGTTCCCTTGAAAGCCATGTGCTCAAGAAAATGTGAGATGCCATTTATCTCAGGTATTTCATGGCGCGAGCCGGTATTAACAAAAACGCCAACCGAAACGGTTTCGACATCTTTCATTGTGTCGGCAGCAACGCGAAGGCCAGAGGGAAGAGTTGTGATTTGCATCATGAAGATATTTTAAAAATTCCATTTTTTGGAGAGGTAGGACTCAACAGAAAGCCTTTCCTTGGTGGTAACGGCACGATCAAAAATTATTAGCTCGGCGATTTTTCCATTAAGGTAATTAGCGTTATTAAAGTGTCCGATATTCAGAATTCCGATATTTGTTATCGGAAGATTGGCGGAATAAGAAGTGCCTGCAATTTTATTAACCCAAATTTTTGAGTAATATGGCGGTATAATAGATGTCGGAGTTGGATCATTAATTACTTCAACCAAGTAATTTGTCTTAGAAATTACTGGTCCATATTTTGTAATAGAGTTTAGTCCCTGTGACTGTCCTGGCACGGTATATAGAAAAAATGCCGACACTGTATCCCAAACTTTTAAATTAAAAGCGGAGCCACCTACGTTGGAACCAGATCCAATAATAGAAAATGAATTGCCACTTTTAGCTATATCATCAGATCTAACTACAGCAAACACACTCATTCCGCTAGCAGGTCCAATGGCTAGAACGCTATTCATATAATCATTTGTTCCATCGAAATCGAGGCAAGGCAAATTGTTAATGCAGTTAGCAACATAAAGAGGCTTACTTGCCTCAATAGTTTGTTGAGCATTATTCTTATCAATTAATTGAGGATTAATGTCGTACCAATTAGTAACTGCTAGGCCATCAACCGCCTCAGTGGCATCAAAACTTTTTTCAGAAGTTGTTTCTAACCAAGTTACCAAATTCTTAATTGAATTAACCCGCGAACTTTGTGTTACCATTCTGGCCGCAGCTAGCCTAGAATCTTGCAAAAGATCAATGCCCTGACTCACCCCAGCAATCAAGACTCCAATAATTAAAATAACGATTGAAAGCTCGACTAGAGAGAAGCCTTTGTTAGGTTTCTTGATCATATTTTGAATTTATTAGATTAATGAAATCTGCTCCGATCCTTTCCGTGCGAGAAGCGACTATTTCTTTCGCCAAAAAAATCCTCTTTGAGAACTTACATTTCAACATCTTTCCTCGCGACCGCGTTTGTTTAATCGGCAAAAATGGTGTCGGCAAAACCACTTTAATGAATGTTATTGCCGGAGAATTTGATCTAGATTGTGGTGATCGCTTCCTTACGCCTGGTGCTGTTTGCGGCTATTTAACCCAAAGCGAAAAATTGCCAAAAAATTTGACGGTTGGAGAATTTATTCTTTCTGGAGTAAAAATTGACGAACACAAACTCTATTTGATCGACATCGTCTGCGACAATCTCCAGATCGACAAAGACTCTTTGACTCAAAATCTTTCCGGCGGACAAAAACGCCGCGCTAATCTCGCTCGTGCTTTAGTTTTAGAGCCCGATGTTTTGCTGCTAGACGAGCCAACAAATCACTTAGATTTAGAAGTTATCGAATGGCTAGAAGGATATTTGCAAAGCTTTCGCGGCGCACTAATCGTGATCTCGCACGATCGTAAATTTTTGGAACGCGTTTCAAATAAAGTTTTTTGGCTGCGCGCTGGGTTACTAAAAGTTAACAATAACGGCTACAAAAATTTCGATGAATGGTCGCGCGGAATCGTCGAACATGAACAGAGAGAGCTCAATAATCTGCAAAAAAAAGTCGCGCTTGAAAGTGGCTGGTTGCAAACAGGAGTTACCGGAAGACGCAAAAGAAATATTGGGCGTCTGCATTATTTGCTGGAATTACGAGCCAAACTCGAAGCAACGCGGAAGCTGGTTAGTGCCAATAAAAATCAGATCAAAATCATTTCCCAAAAACTTGAAGAAGATGCGCCGCAAGTAATTTTAGCACTGAATAATGTGAGTAAAAATTTTGGTGAAAAAAAATTAATCGAAAAACTTTCACTGAAAATTTTGCGTGGCGAGCGCATTGGAATTATCGGTAAAAATGGTACGGGAAAATCGACTTTTCTGAAGATGATTATTGGCGAAGAAAAACCAGATTCTGGAACGGTTAAACCAGCGAAAGACATCGATATTTCCTACTTCGATCAGTCGCGCAGCGCGATAAAACCCACTTCATCTATTCAAGAAATTCTCTGCGATTCTGGTGGCGATTACGTCAAACTTGCCCACGGAAAAACTGCACATATCTGCGGCTATTTGAAAAATTTTCTTTTCGATCCTAATGATCGCGAAGCCTTGGCAGGCACACTTTCTGGCGGCCAGCAAAATCGCCTGCTACTTGCAAAAACTTTAGCTAATCCAGGAAATTTTATGATCCTAGATGAGCCCACAAATGATCTCGACATGGACACTTTAGACATGCTCATAGATTATTTAGATCGATACCAAGGCACGCTAATCGTGGTTTCGCACGATCGCGATTTCTTGGACAATGTCGCGACTTCGATTCTTGCTTTCGAAGGAGATGGTGTGGTTATAAGTCACCTTGGCGGATATTCGGATTACATTTCCTCGCAGAAACAACCGCCATCTTTAACAACTGCAGGTGGTCGAATATTTCAAGAATCTGATTCGTGGAGCTCTCAAAGCCCCATGCAATCAAGAGAAGAAGGGTCTTCAACTAAAAAGAAGATGACCTACAAATACAAACATGAACTTGAAAAACTTCCGGCGAAAATTGAGAAGTTGGGAATAAAAATTTATGAACTTAGCGAAGAACTTAGTGCAACTGAAGACCGCAATTCTGCTAATCTCGCTCACATCGCGATGGAAATTGCCAAGAATCAAAAAGAGCTCGACGCTGCAGAATCTCGCTGGCTAGAGCTTGAAGAAATGAGTTCGGAGTAAATACACTTGCTTCATGCCAAGCTTGTTGAAGCATGATTTAACTAAATACCCAAAACCTTCGACAGGCTCGGAGCGACAATTAAAATTACTAAACATGACCAACTTTCCACATAAAAATGATCTGCCTTCTGACCTTAATTTTAATGGTTCTGTTGCTATTGATTCCGAAACGATGGGCTTAAATATTTTGCGTGATCGCTTGTGTCTCGTGCAAATTTCTGACGGAAATGGCGATGCGCATTTAGTGCAATTCGAACTTGGAAAATATAATGCGCCAAATCTGGTTAAATTGTTATCCGACGAAAAAATTCAAAAGATTTTTCACTTTGCCCGCTTTGATTTAGCTGCTTTGCATTTCTATCTAAAGGTTGAAGTAAAAAATATTTACTGCACCAAAATCGCTTCACGCTTAATCCGCACTTACACCGATTCGCACGGCTTAAAATCTTTGTGTGAAGAATTGCTCGGAGTTGAAATTTCGAAGAAACAGCAAAGTTCTGATTGGGGAAATTTTGAGATCAGTAACAAACAAAAGGATTACGCCGCATCTGACGTTTTATATCTTCACCGTCTCAAGCTAAGACTTGACGAAATGTTGAAGCGCGAAGGCAGAATGGATATTTTTAATGCTTGTTTGGAATTCTTACCAACCCGCGTCAAACTTGATCTAAACGGCTTTAGCAATCTTGATATTTTTGCGCACTAAGATTGACCAAAACGGCTTAATTATTTTTGCTTAATTCGAGATAAATTCTTCGATCGCCAGCCTTTCGATGCCGATTTTTGAGGCCTTAGACATGCTTAATTAGAAAATAAGATTTCGTAATCTGCGCAAACTTTGTACATGAGCTTGATCGCGAAATATAAAATAGCGCTAGAAGCGCAAAGCTTCACAACCCAAAGGTAAGAGAGAACAAATTTATTTACGTAAGAAACAAAATAGGCCGTAGAGAGAAATACTATCGATTCAATCACCATAAAACTAAAGAGGTAGAAAGGCATCAAACCGAAGCCACCGCTTTGATCAACAGCGATCCCCGCTAAAATGCTGCCGTAGAAAATTGCAATCTCAGGGTTGAGTAAAGTGATAATTAAACTCTCTAAAAAAAACTTACTATTCTTATGCATTTCACTTTCTTTCTTCTCAATTTTTAACTTGAAAATCAGGTAAATGATGTAGAGCAAATAAACCGAAGCGAAGGAGTGAAAAAAGAAAAAAACCTTTGGATTATGCAAAAGGTAAGTGAAGCCAATCATCAAAAATAACAGCCAAAATAATACGCCAAAAAGCACGCCCAGTGCGGTTATAATACCAAACCTGCGCCCAAAGACTAAGCTATTTTGAATCACTAAAACGATATTTGGCCCAGGAGAAATAGCCGCCACGAAGGCGAGAAACATATTTGTAAACATGGGAAATAAATTTAATGAGAAAAGCAGGTCGCGGAAATGGCAGGGGTGAAGAATTATCTCAATTTAAAACTTCCATTCCTCACGAATATGATGACAGGTATACCCATAAGGATTTTTCTTAAGATATTTTTGATGATACCCCTCAGCAGAAAAAAACTTCCCCGCTTTTGAAACCTTCGTAACAATAGGATTTTTAAAAACTCCCGATGTTTTAGCTTTTTCGATCACTAATAAGGCGATCTCTTTTTGCGCCTCGTCTAAATAAAAAATCTCCGAACGATATTGTGTTCCAATGTCATTTTCTTGGCGATTGAGAGTTGTTGGATCGTGAATCGTAAAGAAAAATTTGAGCAGCTTTTCGTAAGAAATTTTCTGCGGATCAAAAGTAATTTCAATCGCTTCGGCATGATTGGTTAGCCCAGTTGAAACCATTTTATAAGTTGGATTATCAACATTGCCGCCAATATACCCAACCCTACTGCTAACAACGCCATTCATCTGATCGAACAAATGTTGTACGCCCCAAAAACAACCGCCGGAAAGAATCGCAGTTTCGTATCTTGCCGACGAAGAGGCCAAAGCAGAGCTAAGACTAGCCAAGAATAAAAGAGAAAATAGAAGAGTGCTTTTTAGCATGTTTTTATTTTTGAAATTTTTCACAAATCACAATGTGTCTTTTTTTTATTCGGAAGCCTTAGGCGAAAAATAACAAATTTATCTAACCGCAAAACAAGGAAGATAAACCTCGCGCAAAAAAACTTTTTTGGACTGAAAGGCAAAAGCGTCGTTATCTCCATCGGAAGGATCACAGGTATCACTTAAGGCGGTAAGCTCATCGCCATATTGAAATGTAAAACATGCGCCATCAGTAATCATTTTTTGAATAGCGGAAATGTTGTTATTGAGGTATTCCTGAGTCGCTTCGTTAAATTTTTTCTCGGTGAGACAACCAATTATTCCTGCTTTAGTGGTTACTTTGTAAGTCGTCTTATGCTTCTTTTCGATTTTCGAATATTCCTCATCAAACATTATTTCATAAGTCATCACAAGCAGCGAAGAAAGAACAAAAACTATCAAAAACTTCATCATATGTTGAAAAAAATTATTTCAGAAAATGCGTCAATCGACGCTAAAACGAAACCATTACCAAATAATAATATCGTTTAAAAAACCTTCATATTATTTCAATCAACTGATTGGATCAAATGATTGAAATTTAATGAAATTTTTAAAAATTACTTTTGCGCTGCTGTTATTAACCTCATGCTCAAGCGATAAAAACCTCGGTCGTAATATTCAGAAGGATGTCGCAACCGAATTTCTTACCAAAGATTCCAACATCTCTTCATCGGCTCCAAGTGAAAAATGGTGGATGGAATTCAACGATCCATTACTCAATCAACTTGTTGAGCTCGGATTAAAAAATAACAAAGATATTCAGGTTGCCAATCTCGCCATCGTTACTTCGCGTCAATTAAATAACATAAACATCACTAACCTACTTCCTTCTGGAAGCGCGGGAGTTGGTCGTCAAAGATTTTCTTCACCTGGGTTTGGATCAAATGGGGTCAGCTACGATCTTTATCAATCGACTTTTGATGCCGCTTGGGAGTTAGATTTTTTCGGTAAAAACTTAGATCGCTATAAAGCTGGAAAGCTAAGATTTTTAAAAGAAGCGCAACTCTACAAAGCCAGCGCCATCAGAATCACAAGTGAGATTGCGCAAAATCACATCGAATTAAAACGCCTACAAAAACAAATAAAAAACCTGCGGGAAATATCTAATTTAAGACAGCAGCTGAGCACAATCGCTGAGCAAAAAGAAAGAAATGGCACATCTCACAAAGCCAATATTTATAAGGCTGAAATCGATTTTCACTTTGCTTCGTCTTCATTGCTTGAAGCGCAAACAAATGAAAAGGTTTTAACTTACAGATTGGCAGTTTTGGTTGGCACAACTCCAGAAAATATTTTAGAAATACTCTCTCAACCAAATGGAAAAGAAATTTTCGATTACTCTTCTGGCCTTGTTCCAGTTGGTTTAAAATCAGATATTCTAAAACGTCGTCCCGATATTATCGCCGCCGAATATGAAATAGACGCTGCCGATTTTGATCAAAGTGCGCAATTCAAAGAATTTTTCCCGAGCTTCAACTTATTCGCAAAAATAGGTGGCGGCTCTAAGGACTTAGGCGAAATGTTGAATAATGGCGCCAATGTAAAAGATATTCGTGGCACAGTTTCTGTGCCAATTTTCTCAATTGGGCAACTATTAGCTGAGTATAAAATCAGCAAAGCCAAAGCCAAAATCGCCATACTAAATTACGAAAAAACAGTGCTAACTGCTCTTGAAGAATGCGAGTCGCAACTAGCGCGCTACATAAATTCCCTGCAAATCGAGAAACACTCAAAACACTCTTTTGAGGCCAGTAAAAAAATTCTTCAAATCGATGAAAATAAAAAAAGCCTCGGCGTAATTTCGAATGAAGAATTCTTGAATAGCAAAATCGCCGAGCTGAATAGCGAAAATCAAATGGCGCAAAAAAAGAGCGAAAGTTTGCTCGGCCTAATCACTTTGCATAAGACTTTGGGTGGTGGCTTCGAAGGTTATGAAATGCACTTCGAAAAAGATCGCGTATTTTGGAAAGAGAAAAAATAGCAGCCCATGACTGAAAAAAATTCTCTCGTAAAAGAAAAAATTCTTGATGCCGCAATAACTATTTTTTCACAAAATGGTTTTGACTGTTCGCGCACGCGCGACATTGCGACTCTAGCTGATGTCAATATCTCCACCCTGCATTATCACTTCAAAAGCAAAGATAATATTTACGGCAGCGTGATTAAAAAAATTCACGAGCAGTCAAATAAATTCATGATGCCAACTATGATTGCGCAAAGGGAAATTATTGAAACCAGTAAAGACAAAAGAGAGATCCTCGAAGCAATAAAAACAATGTCTTTGACTTTCGTTGAAACCATCACCAGCCCAGATAATAAGCGCTATTCCAAGATTATCTCCTTCGAACAAATCGAGCAAAGCAAACATTTTGAATCGCTCTTTAAAAGCGTAATGAAGCGCGTTTGTGAGCCATTTACTTTGGCCGCCGCCAAAATAATGAATAAAAAAATCGATGCGATTGAAGTTATTTTATTCACCCACTCTCTTCACAGCGTTCTGACTTCCTTTCAAAATAATAAGTCTAGCCTCCTTTATTTAAGCGGTTGGAAAGGCTATGACGAAAATAACATCAAGCAGATCAAAAAAAATATTTTACGCGTAATTGACAATCTTTTCGAAACTTATTTGTAAAAAATATGAAGCAAAAAATTCTTAAAATTGCCTTACCGGCAATCATCACTTTCATCTGCGGTTACGGCGCTTACTCCTTTTATCAATATTACAGCAATCAGCACCAGATAAAGCTCTACGGCAATGTCGACATAAAAGAAGTCAGCGCTTCTTTTCGCGTTTCTGGTCGCTTAAAAAAATTATTTTTTGATGAAGGAGATAAAGTTACCGAAGGGCAACTTCTCGCTAATTTGGAAGATGACACTTTTTCTAACGAACTTGAACTTTCTAAAGCCAATCTAGACGGAGCTCGCGCCAATTACGAAAATGCTGAAATAAAATTTAAGCGCACAAAAAATCTTTTCAAAAATAACTCTGCTTCAAAGCAAGAATATGATAATGACAAATTCGCGCTAGATCGTGCACAAGCAGATCTTGAGGCACAAAAAGCGAAAGTAAAAATTGCTCAAACCGCGCTTGACGACACAAATCTTCACGCTCCTTCTGATGCTTTTGTGATGACGCGCCCTTTTGAAGTGGGCTCGATGATCACACAGAATCAAACTGTTTACGAACTATCTCTAGCCAATCAGGCTTATGTTCGAGCTTATCTAAATGAAGAGGATTTGGGCAGAGTTACAAATGGAATGTCGGTCAAAATAAAAACCGACAGCAAAAGTGAATATGAAGGACAAATCGGATTCATCTCGCCAAAAGCCGAATTCACACCAAAGTCTGTTGAGACCACAAGCCTTAGAAGCATGCTGGTTTATCGCATTCGCATCACCATAAAAAATTCTGACGACAAGTTGAAGCAAGGAATGCCGGTAACAGTTTTAATCAAGCTATGAGTGAAACTTTAGTTACAGTTTCCAATCTTAATAAAACCTTCTTGGGCTCTAATAGTAAGGCTTTAGACGATATTAATTTCGAAGTAAAAGAGGGTGAATTTTTCTGTCTCTTAGGCCCTGATGCCGCAGGCAAAACAACTTTACTTCGCATAATCGCCTCAATTCTTAAATATGATTCTGGTGCGGTAGAAATTCTTAATAAAAAAATCCCGCAGGAAATTTCTGAGATTCAACATTTAATCGGATATGCACCGCAAAAATTCGGGCTTTACGAAGATTTAACCGTTCTGGAAAATCTTGATCTTAATGCTGATTTACGCGGAATTGCCGGCGCAGAAAAAGATGAACAGATCACCAAACTTTTAGCGAAAACCAATCTTAAAAATTTTACAGATCGCCTTGCTGGCAACCTCTCGGGCGGCATGAAACAAAAGCTTGCCCTCGCCTGCACATTAATCGCTAAACCAAAAATTCTTTTACTTGATGAGATTAGTGTTGGCGTAGATCCAATTTCACGTCAGGATTTAATTGGCATCGTTAAGGATTTAATTGGCCATGGAACTGCGGTAATTTGGTCTACAACTTATCTTGATGAGGCTGAACAACATGCGAATAAAATACTTCTGATTAACGAAGGAAGGCAAGTTTTCTTCGGTAATCCGCAAGATTTCATTGCGCGCACTGCGGGCAGAAGTTTTTTACTCAAAGCAAAAAATTCCGCTTCAAATCGTCGCGAAAATCTTAATCAAATTTTGCAAAGCGAAGGAATTGAAGACGCCGTATTGCAAGGCGATCAAATCAGAATTCTCAACCGAAATGACGACGTAACAAAATTCACTTCTGATTATGAAATAACCAAAATTCCTTCGACGATCGAGGATTCATTCTTGGAAATTTTGAACCT
>CANNMN010000029.1 GCA_947505885.1 Rickettsiales bacterium | reverse complement strand
CAATTTCCAAAGCTCTTCCCGATCGGTTAGAGTTAATCGCGTTCTTTTGTGAATTTTCATGAGAGACAAAGTTTACATGGTTAATGGAGGGCGAATCCAAATTAATCATGTAAACAACGCGACCAATTCTTACAATTAACTACTCTTTCGCCTTCGCAACCCCAACTAATGCCGGACGAATCAAGCGATCGGCAATCGAATATCCAGACTGAATAACTTGCACAACCACTCCCTCTTCAGCCTCAGATTCCAGATGCACAATTGCTTCGTGAAAGTTGTGATCAAACTTCTGATTAAGCGGATAAATTCTTTTGACCTGATTTTTTTCCAAAATTTTTAGCAACTCTTTTTCGGTCATCGCGATTGCGTCAGCGTAATTTTTAATTGCGGGATTTTTTTCGATTTCTTCTTTCGGCGCATTTTCGCTCGCCATAAAAAAATTCTCAGCAACCACAACTAAATCAGTCGCAAAGCTAGAAATGGCAAAGCGCGCGGTTTTTTCAACCTCTTCTCTCGATCTTCTTCTAACATTATCCAGCTCGGCCAAAGCACGAAGCAGCTTATCATTTAGGTCGGTATTTTTTTGTTCGAGTTCGGCAATTTTTTCTTCCAGTGGGTTTACCTCTGGTGTTACTTCTATATTGTTTGCTTCCATGTTTTCTCCTGATGAATTTTAGGGTCGCGCAAGTTATGAAGAGACAAAAGACTTTCAAGATTGCTTTGAAGATTTTTGTTTCTTAGGTTGTCGCAATTCCTTCCCAACTTACTCCCAAGCATGTCCAACAACATCCCTGACCACGCTAACTACCTCGTTCCAATGGTGGTTGAGCAAACCGCCAAAGGCGAAAGATCTTACGATATTTACTCGCGTCTTCTCAAAGAAAGAATCATTTTTCTTTCCGGCCAAGTGAACGACCAAGTCTCGTCACTCGTGGTTGCGCAGCTTTTATTCTTAGAATCAGAAGATCCAAAAAAAGATATTTATTTCTACATCAACTCACCTGGAGGCATTGTCACTTCTGGCCTCGCGATGTATGACACAATGCAATATATCCGCCCAGATGTTGCCACTCTTTGTATCGGACAAGCTGCTTCAATGGGCTCGTTGCTTCTTACCGCCGGCGCTCCTGGAAAAAGATTCTCCCTGCCTAACTCGCGCATCATGATTCACCAGCCTTCCGGTGGATATCAAGGTCAAGCAACTGACATCGAAATTCACGCACAAGAAACTCTCGCCCTGAAAAAAAGACTTAACGAAATCTACACAAAACATACCGGACAAAAGTTTGCCGCCATCGAGAAATCAATGGAGCGCGACAACTTTATGTCACCAGAAAAAGCGAAAGAATTCGGCTTGATCGATGAAGTGATCGAGCGCCCTACAGAAAAATCAGAACAATAAAATGACCAAAGACAACGACAAAGACCTTTCTTGTTCCTTTTGTGGCAAGACTCAACACGAAGTAAAAAAATTAGTCGCCGGCCCCACTGCAATGATTTGCAACGAGTGCATCGGACTTGGTATGGATATTTTGCGCGAAGAGCAAAAAAAATCTCCGCTCCAAAAAACTGACGGCGCCAAGCCAACGCCGCAGGACATTCTAAAGATTCTCGACGAACATGTTGTTGGCCAAAATTACGCCAAAAAAGTTTTGGCGGTCGCTGTTTACAACCACTACAAACGTATCGATGCAAATAGCTCGGCCAACGCTGATGCGGTTGAAATTAACAAATCAAACATTCTGTTGATCGGGCCAACTGGCTGCGGAAAAACTTTGCTCGCGCAAACTTTAGCGAAGATTTTAGACGTGCCCTTCACCATTGCTGATGCCACTTCACTCACCGAAGCTGGATATGTTGGCGACGATGTTGAAAACATTATTTCGCGCCTGTTGCAAGCGGCTAATTTCGATATTGAAAAAGCTCAGCGCGGCATCGTTTATATCGACGAGATCGACAAAATCGCCCGCAAATCTGAAGACAATACTCGCCGCGATATTTCAGGCGAAGGCGTGCAACAGGGTTTGTTGAAAATCATTGAAGGCACAACTGCTTCAGTGCCTACTCAGCCCGGGAAAAAATCTTCTCAGCAAGAATATGTGCAGATCGACACTCGCAATATTCTATTTGTTTGCGGTGGCGCATTTTCTGGCCTAGAAAAAATTATTCTTTCTCGCGGATCAAACGCATCTATGGGTTTTGGCGCTGATGTCAGAGACAAAGATGACACTGCTCGCAAAGATATTTTTAGCAAAGTAGAGCCGGACGATTTGATTAAGTTTGGCCTTATTCCAGAAATAGTCGGCAGGCTGCCGGTTCTCGCGCCACTTGAAGGCTTAACCAAAAAAGATCTCGCCCGAATTTTAGTCGATCCAAAAAACGCGATCACCAAGCAATATCAGCGACTTTTTTCTCTCGATAAAATTGATCTAATTTTTGACGAAGAAGCAATTAAAGAAATCGCCAAGCTCGCCATCGAGCGAAAAACTGGTGCTCGCGGCCTGCGCGCGATTACTGAAAATATTTTGCTCGATGTAATGTTCGACATTCCTTCACAAAAAAATGTGAAGTCTGTTCGCGTTACTAAGAAGGGAATTAGCGACAGTAAGGCGATTGAAATTTCTTTGTTGAGCGAAAAAGAAGTTGAGGAAAGAGACGGCAAAAAATCAATCACAATAGTTCAGAAAAAAGAGAAGGCGGCTGCGTAAGATTTACTGCCAACAAGGCTCTTTTTAAATCTCTTGCACAGACTGCTTTAAGAAAATTTTCGTTTAGCTATTCGACGACCGCCAATCCCACAACTTAAGCGGCGATGACGCGATAAGATCGAAAATTTATACAAATTTTATCTTTATCTCCAGAGCGTGCAGCCCGCCCTTTTCAAACTCGTCTTTCAGCGCAGAATTAATATTTCGATGCGCCTGAATCCTTCCAAGTTTTTTTAAACACTCCGCCTCAATTACCACTTCAAAATGAGTCTCACCACTTTCATCTTCAAGGTGACCGCGATGAAGATGGCTTTTATTTTTTACCTCTAAAAATTTTGGCTGAAGGTTTTCGGTTAGCTTCTTTTCGATTGTTGATTTCATGTTAATAACTTTGGGTTTATCCACAGATTTTTTTCTGACAAAAAACTTATTATTTTTCTTAACAAGTTTTCATCATGTTTAAAATATTTTTAAAAGTTTTTAACATGTTAGTAACTTTGTCTCAACCCTTGATATTAAAGGATTATCTCTGTTAATAAAATTGTTAAAAACTTCATCAACAAATCCACAGCTCTAATAAAAATAATAAGAATAAATGAATAAATTAATTAATACTCTGAATGGAAATAAAACTTTGACACCTCCGATTTGGATCATGCGTCAGGCGGGAAGATATTTACCAGAATATCGCGAGATAAGATCTGATGTAAAAAACTTCTTAGAGCTCTGCTACACCCCAAAACTAGCTAGTGAAGTTACCCTACAGCCAATCACTCGTTTTAACTTCGATGCAGCGATTATTTTCTCCGACATTCTTGTTATTCCCGACGCCCTCGGAGTGAAAGTTGAATTTGTAAAAAACGAAGGACCAAAACTTGGATCATTCGAATTGAAAAACTTACGCACTGAAAATATCGCTAAACATCTCTCGCCAGTTTTTGAGGCTTTAGAAATCACAAAATCAAAGCTGGGTAAAGATAAGGCTCTGATCGGATTCTCTGGATCTCCTTGGACTTTAGCTTGCTACATGATTGAAGGGGGTGGTTCAAAAAATTTTGAAGCAACACGTCGCGCTGCAATCGAAAATGAAAATTTTTTCGCAGAGTTAATTGAAATTTTAACCCAAAGCATAATTAAATATTTATTTCTTCAGATTAAAGCTGGCGCAGACGTCGTAAAATTATTCGATTCTTGGGCTGGAGTTTTACCGCCAGAACAGTTGCAAAAATGGGTGATTGAACCAACAAAAAAAATCGTCACTGAAATCAGAAGATTACATCCGAAAACTCCGGTGATTTGTTTTCCGCGCGGAGTAGGAATTTATTACGAGACATTCGCACGAGAAGTTTTGCCGCAAGGATTAGCGATGGATCAGAATGTTAGTAAAATCTGGGCGAAAAAAAATCTTCAGGAAAATCTCGGGCAAGTTGTGCAAGGAAATCTTGATAATTTTTTACTCGCTTTTGGCTCGAAGAAAGAAATCGAAAAAGAAGTTTTGGATATTTTAAAAACTTTCCAAGATCACCCATTTATTTTCAATCTTGGTCACGGAATTTTGCCAGAAACACCGATTGAGAATGTGCAGCTAGTTGTGGATTTGGTGCGAGGAAAATAATTATTTTTTATTCTTTGCTTTCTCTGATTTATTTTTGAGAAAGCGGAGAATAAAGCTGAGATATTTTTGGTAATTTTAAATACTTAAACCCCGCCAATCTTAGCTAAAATACAATTTTGAGCACTGTGCTCAAAATCTTAAATCAGAGTTTTTCCTCAGTAGATTTAATTGCTGCAACAGTGCCAATGTGAAAATATTTTCCGGCTAATTCGACACCTTTTATTCGGTGAACTAAACCACCTTCACCAACTGCAGATCGGTAAAAATGTGACATTGAGAAACATTTTCCGGGCGCTTGTTTTAGAATTTTTGGATTAATGATTTGCAGGCCAACGAAAGCGTAATTCATTCCTAAATCCGGCAGACGGTAAAGGTCACCGTTAATCATTTCAAAATCACCGCCACCGTGAATATTTCCTTCGTAGCCGATGTAATCTTCAACCTTCTTCAGCCCAAGCAAAATATCGCATTCATCAGGGTTCCAGGCATTGCAAAGGATTTCAAGATCAGAAGATTTTTCCTGCAATTTCTCTTGCCAAAGAACGTCTCCATTAACAGTCAGAATTGGCTTAGTTAGATCGATTTTATCTTGGGCAAAAATAAGTCCGCCGCCGGTTTCTATTTTTTCTAATTCGTGTGAAAAAACGATCTTAGAATTCTTCAATTCTTTAACGTGCTTTTCGATTTGCGGAGCAAGATAAAATCCGTTAATAATAATTTTTTTAATCGACGAAATTTGGTCTAATTTCTCAATCGCGTAATCAATAATCGCCTTGTTTTTGATCTTAACGAGAGGCTTAGTAATAGTGTCGGTAAGAGGCCGCATGCGCTCTCCGCGCCCAGCAGCAAAAATGAAAGCTTGAGTGATTTCAATCATGAAATTCTAAAAAGGATTATTTGGCCTTGTTCTTCCCGACCAGGAAGTTTTTTGTTTTGATCCAATCTGATTGAGAAACTTTTTCTCCAACGGCAAGAGACTGAGGTTAGAGGTCTCACGCGCAATCAGCGGATCGATTTTTTTACGAATTTGCGGATTAAAAATCTTCTCAACGAAGTTCGTAATATTCATAAAAAAATCCATAACATCAGCAGTAGAAAAACTTCCGTTACTAACAACATTTCGCGAAACGCTAAGTAATTCAAAATAACGCGCGAAAATTTCCCCAAGAAAATGATGTGGTGGATAGGCTGCGAGAGCATCAACCATGAGCCTCTTTACCTCGCCACGCAGCGTCATAATTTCCGGCTCGCGCCCCTTCATATCGAAGGCAACGCACTTGCGAAACTCTTCACCCAAATCAATTTTACTCTCGTGAGCAATCGCATGTGCCATCTCGTGCGCAAGTACATTGTGACTTAAATTACGCAGCGTGATTTTGTTAGTAAGAAAGCAGCCAACATTAGTATCCCAACCCTTCATTTCCTTAATCTCGAAATGAAGCTGTTTCTTGTGAAGCTGCGTAAGGATTAGATCTAAGCCGTCTTTAAAAAGTTCAATGCGGTAAAGATCACAAAAAAGTTTTGTGAATTTTTCACCACTATTAATGCCATCAAAGTGAAGCTGGGGAGTAATTATTTTTTTGAGTAAGTCGCTCATTTTTTAAGCGGACGGCAATAAAGCTCAAGCTTGTGTCCGACTAGTTCATAGCCCTTTTCATGCGCGAGCCTTTCTTTCATATTTTCGAGCTCTTCGCTGAAGAATTCGTGAACTTCATCAGTGGTGATGTCGATCAAATGATCGTGATGCTCTTCGCTCTCAAGTCTTTCGTAGCGCGCTCTTCCGCCGCCGAAATCATGTTTGGAAATTAGGCCAAATTCTTCGAACATTTTTACTGCGCGATAAACTGTAGCGATTCCGATGTTTGGATTAATTTTAGAAGCGCGGCGATAAACCTCTTCAACATCTGGATGATCATTACTTTGCTCAATCACCCGAGCGAGGATGCGACGATTTTCGGTAAGTTTTATTCTACGCTCAGCGCAAAGTTTCTCAATTGATGAAAGCATAAATTTTTGATTTTTGATTTTGATTCCTGATCTTGTCTCGACAGAAACTATTTTGGCTAGAAAAAAATCAACTCACTCAAAATGAAAAAAAGTCGCAAAATAATCGAGACCGCAGCTCCTTCTCTCACCTTCGACGACGTGCTCTTGAAGCCGGCATTTTCAGAAGTTTTGCCAACTGAGGCCAATACCAAAACCAAGATCACCAAAAATATTTCGCTCGAAATTCCGATTATTTCTGCGGCGATGGATACCGTTACCGAAAGTCGCTTGGCGATCGCAATGGCGCAGGCTGGTGGGCTTGGCTGTATTCACAAAAACTTCTCGCCAAAAGAACAAGCAGACGAAGTTCGTAAGGTAAAAAAGTTTGAATCTGGAGTTGTTACCAATCCAGTAACCATAGCACCTGATGCGAGCTTAGGCGAGGCTCTTTTATTGATGAAAACCTACGGCATTTCAGGAATTCCCGTGGTCAAAGAAGGCACAAAAAAACTACTCGGAATTCTTACTAACCGCGACGTGCGCTTTGCTACTGACAAAAAACAGCCGGTGCATGAATTGATGACGAGCGAAAATCTTATCACGGCAAAAGCTGGCGTAAGTAAGTCTGAAGCCAAATCTCTTTTGCACAGAAATAAAATTGAGCGCATAATTTTAACCGACTCAAGCGGAAATTGTATCGGCTTGATGACCGGAAAAGATTTAGAAAAAACTAAGCAATTTCCCCTCGCTTCGAAAGACGAAGAGGGTCGTCTTCTAGTTGCGGCGGCAACGGGAGTAGGTCGCGAGGGCATTAAACGCGCAGAGGCTTTAATCGAGGCCGGAGTTGATATCGTTATAATTGATACCGCACATGGTCATTCTGCTGGCGTAATTGAAACTGTGCGCGAGCTAAAAAAAGCTTACCCAAAACAAAATTTTATCGCTGGAAATATCGCAACATCAGAAGCGGCTAAGGCCTTAATTGACGCTGGTGCAGATGCGGTAAAAGTTGGAATTGGCCCAGGTTCAATTTGTACAACTCGCGTTGTTGCTGGTGTTGGCGTGCCACAATTGTCAGCGCTTCTCGACGTAGTTGAATATTGCGACAGCGTAAAAATTCCGGTAATTTCCGACGGTGGAATTAGATTTTCTGGCGACCTCGCCAAAGCAATTGCCGCAGGCGCATCTTGCGTTATGCTTGGCGGATTGCTCGCTGGCGCTGAAGAAACTCCAGGCGAAATCGTTTTGTTTAAAGGTCGTTCTTACAAAGTCTATCGCGGCATGGGCTCTCTTGGCGCAATGGCTCGCGGTTCAGCTGATCGCTATTTTCAGCAAGATGTTTCGGATAAAATGAAGCTAGTTCCCGAAGGCGTTGAGGGTCGCGTGGCTTATAAAGGGGCGGCTGCAGATGTTATGCATCAGTTAGTTGGCGGCTTGAAAGCGGCAATGGGCTACACTGGAAATGGCACGATCGAAGAGATGCGCAAGAATTGTAACTTCGTTCGCATCACTAACTCTGGTTTGCGCGAATCGCATCCGCACTCAATCACCATTACTTCAGAAGCGCCGAATTACACGAGCGAGAGTTAGGTTTATTTTTCTTTACTCAAATTCTAATGATGAATCTGGCTAATGACGGATCTGGGTTAAAACTTATCTATTCCACTCAATCGAATCGTAAGTGTCGCAAGAAGTACATTTTGCACTCCACTTTGAGCTGAGATGTCCGCAGGAGCCACAGCGATAGTGGTCGTCGCATTCGAACATTTTGAGTTTGGTTAAATTATTTTTAGATTCTTCAATATTGCCCAGGGCTTTTTCTGTTGCGGCGAGAAGTTTATAAGCCCGGTATGTTTTTTGTTGGAGGAGAGAAAGGAACAAAGATTCTTTTGCGGCTGCATATTCTCCAGCTCGGAAGGCGGCGATGCCGATGGCCAATTTTCCTAGTACTGATTCTGAGTTAGTTTCGGCGAGGTTTTTCATCATTTTTACGCGCGCTTTTGCGTAAGATTTGCGATTTACTAGATCAAAAATTTCAGCGAGAATTAGATGAGGATTGTCTTTCCAAAGCGCCTTGATTTCCCAAGTGACTTTAAATCCTAGGCCAAGCTTAAGCCATGATTTAAGTCTAATTTCAAGTGCCGGCAGAAAAGTATTTTCTGCTTTTAGAGCGATGTTCGCATGCTTGATCGCAAGCAAAAACTTTTTTTGTTGATAGGCCTCAAGAGCGAGAGCGGCATTGATTACAGCGATATCGCGCTTTTGTAATTCATCGCGAAATTTTTCACTGCCATATTCAGCTATTAGGCTTTTTGCATCTTGCCACAATCCGCGTTTTTTGTAGAGAGTGAAAAGCTGTCTGGCAATTTCGAAGCTGTCGCGTTTGGCGGCAAGAATTTGTTTTGCGTAGGCGATTGCCTTGGCTTCGTCTTGACCAGCCAAGGCCAATTCGAACTTCGATTTCAGCACTAAAATTTTAGCGTGAGGATTGTGTCCGAACTTCTCGAATATTTCAGCGGCTTCAGAAAATTTACGTTTTTCAAAAAGAATTTTGCCGATCAGAAAATTGTTTAAGCCCGAATGTTTGATGAGTTTGTTCAATTTTTTTTGTAGAGCTTCTGCGGATTTCTCGTCGTTAATTTCGAGAGCCAAAAGAGTTTCTGCCATCAAATCAAAGCCTTGATGATGCCTATGCACAACCTTCTCTAGGCTTTTTAGGTAACTTTTTCTAAATATAAATTTCAGCAGGCTAGGAAATTTGATCGCCAGGATTCGCGCGAATAAATAGCTGATTGCAAAAACTATTAGTGAAAAAAATGCTGAGATTAAAATTGCCGTCAGAACATCGGTTTGTAATTCGTAGCCAAGCCAGGTTATCAAGACGTGGCCATTATTATCGAGCAGCCACGAAAAAGAGGCGGCGAGAAAGAAAGAGGCGAGAAGGATCCAGAGAATTGTTAGCATTAGTTTAAGCTTTTGAGATAGTTCAAAATTTCTTGATCGATTTGCCTTACTTCGAGTGAGGCGTGAAGCTCATCGAGGAAATTTTTAAGGATTGGGTTATAGTCGGCGGGCATCGATAATGCTGCGCTCAAGGCATCTGAATAATTTTGTTGCCTCAGAAGTTTTTCGATGCGCACAACTATAGCATCGACCTCTTGTGGATTTTTTTCGTCGATTCTGCGCAGCACAATCAGGCGCGAAATATTGCGTTGGATTTTTGCAATTAGGCTTTCATTTGCGACGCTATTTTTTTTGTTAATAATCAATTCAGGAATGATGTCGGCGAAGTTTTTTTCCAATTTTTTTTGTGACGCAAAACCTGAAAGAAGCGGCTTTAGTTTGGTGATTTTAGCAGTTAAGACTTCATCCGAGGCGCTTAGAATCTCAAAGCTTTTCATCTCTTCATTATAAACCTTTTCAGAGATAATTTTTTCGCGCAGGTCGACGTAAATCAAAATCATTTTGCCGAGTTTTTCTTGGCTGCGATATTTTAAGACTTCGCTTTTCAAAGCTTGCAATTGCGCGCCTAGATCTTCGATTTTTAACTGGTTCTTCAAGAGCATTTGGTAAATGAATTCTGCACCTTTTTCGCGAAGCTCATTGACGCTGAGATCTGATAAATCTTCTTGCTCGCTTTGATCTGTATATCCTTCGGCAAGGCCAATGATGTCATGGTCTAGTCCCTGCTCTTGTTTTGTGAGTTCTGAGCCTTTATGCCATAATTTTACTGCGATTAAGCCGCCACCAATAAGCGCGATTGACAAAATAATTTTAACTAAAATTGAGCCCTTTTTCTCAGGTATTTTTTGAGAAGTTGTTTGTTCAGTCATAGAATTTTTTAAGGAGAGGATTATCGGCGAAAGTGCAGATTTTTTTGAATCGAAATTTCTTGGCAAGATCAAGAATTTGCTCACTCAGGCAGACGATTTGCGCGCTCACAAAATATTCAAGGAGATTGTGTCTCGTGGTAAGTTTGTAAAAAATTTTCAAACTATTTTTAGAAAAAATTAGCACTTCGTCGTAGGGAATTTTTTTGAAATCGGTGGAGAAATTTTCTACTTCGTGAGTTCTGTAGGCGAGAATATCTCGAACATTTTTTAATTTTGCGGCGAAGTCGAGGCTGATTATCGAGCCACGAAAATAAAGAATTTGCCCAGGTTCTTGCGCTACTAAATCAAACAAGGACTCGGCAGAATTTCGTGGCGATAAAATAATGTTTTTGAATCCGACGCGCCTTAATTCTTGCGCGGTTTTCTTGCCAGTAGTGAAGATTTTTGT
>CANNMN010000028.1 GCA_947505885.1 Rickettsiales bacterium | reverse complement strand
TTTGATATGCTAATGATGCGAATTTGTTACCTCGCCGCCTTACCAGATTTGAAACAAGTTTTACTTCTTGTCGACGACGAAAAGAATCCCCAAAAGAAAAATCAGGAGAAAAAAGTTGCTCAAAAAATCGATGAAAATAACGATGAGCTTATAAACGACATCCTCCGCTCGTTCGAAGGCTCAAAAATAATTTAAGCAAAAATGACTGAAGAAAGAAAAATTAAAGTTCTCTGCGTTGAGGATGAAAAAGATATTCGCGATAACATGGCGGAAATTTTGCGCGATGAAGGATTTGAAGTTGCAGAAGCGGAAAATGGCAAACAAGGTTTTGATGTTTTTTTGCAGCAAAAACCCGATGTGGTTATCTCTGACATTATGATGCCGGATTTAGATGGTTACGGCCTTCTTAACCTAATTCGTGAAAATAAAAATATTCGTAACAACAACGTGCCATTTATTTTTCTTAGCGCCTTGGGACAGAAGGAAAATGTTATTAAGGGCGTTGGACTATCAGCAAATGACTACTTGGTAAAGCCAGTCGATTTCGATTTAATGATCGCTAAAATTAGAGAGAAAACTTCTAACGCTTCGCGCGTTGCTGAGTCGCAAGGTCGCACAATCAAAAACATCAAAGAGCAAATTACCGTTACCCTCCCTGCTAATGTTTTCGCCTATCTCGATATTATCACTCAAGTTTCTGAGATCCTGAAAAAAGAGCCGCATGGACCATTACCACACCAGAAATATCTAGAAGATTTTGACAAAATTCACATCAACGCTCTTAAACTTCGCGCCTCAATTACTAATTCTTTGGACGAATCAGTAATCGATTACAAACTCAATGCAGAAGAAGAAATTCTCCCGCTTTTTACTTTCTTATCCGAATTAATTTCTAGCTTAAGCGACAAATTCAAAAGTCGTATCGAGCTAGAGAAAGGTAGTGATGAAGACCTATTAACTCGCATCAAAATTGATCGCCTCATCCTGCTTGATTCATTACGTAAAATTTTTGCCGGCATGTTTAAAGCCGATCCTGAAGCTTTAATAAATGTGAGATTAATGCGTGATCATCTCGATCAAATGCTGATTATTTTTTACCTCAATCCACAAGAAAAAAACACTGAGAAAAATGCCGATCTGCGTAGTGCTATTAATGAACAAGAAGTTAGTAAAATTCTTGATCAGCAAAGCTGTCGCTTTGAGATTTCAGAAGGAAACGCTGCGATCCTCACCATTCCATCTCATCGCTCAATTTTCTAAAAATAACGAAGATGGAACAAGCTAAAATTACTCAACGCGATCTGAAAATTTTTGGCCTAATTTGGTCGGCAATTTTTATATTTTTGTTTTACAAACAAATTTGGTTTCCAACATTTTTTCTAATATTATCCCTTATATTCTTGTCGGTCTCAATCCTGCAACCACAGATATTCAAGCAGATCAAACTTTACCAAAATTGGGTAAAGTTTGGAAATATTCTTGGAAAAATTAACGGATTTTTGATCAGCTTTGTTTTATTTTATGGAATCTTTACCCCTACCGCCCTCATCTTAAAATTACTTAAGAAAGATCTTCTCAATAAAAAACTAAACCCAACAGCATCCAGCTATTTTATTGATCGCACATCACAGCCAGGCGATATGAAAAATCAGTTTTAATCGCCCTTGATGTCACAAAATTATTTTGAAAAACATTCTAAATTAGTACTGATCGCAATTAATCTGATCTTTGCCCTATTTTTAGTTTGGTGTTTCACTCTCAATATTTTTCAGGACACTCCTGATTCAGAAAAATACAGTTATTATGATCAGATAGAATATAGCCTGCGTTGCCAAGGAAAGCGCCATATTGTAATGCGCGAGAATAAACCGAACCAAACAAAGTTTAATACTCCTCCTTACGACCAAACGAAGAAATATATTTTTAGAACCGACGAAAATGGCTTTGTTGAGCCAAGCAAAATTCACGAAAATTCTGATCTAAATATTTTTTTTCTCGGTGGCTCTACAACTGAATGCGAAATGGTTGAAGAGAATTCACGCTTCCCTTATTTAGTCGGAAGAATTATCGAAGAAAAAACCGGCAAAAAAATCAACTCTTACAATGGTGGAAAAAGCGGTAATAACTCTATTCACTCGATCAACAATCTAATCAATAAAGTCGCACCTCTAAATCCAAATATTGTTGTGCGCATGGATAATATTAACGACCTCTCCACCCTACTCTACGAAGCAACTTACTGGAACAAAAACCGCAGCAGATCAAATCTTGGGTGCTTCAGCAAAAAAAATTCCAACCTCAGAAACTTTAACAATGAGTGGAACGAATCACCTTTTCGCGATCAAATTTCTAGCGTCGCTCATCAAGAAATAATTAAGGCAGAATATCGAAAAATTTTAACGATATTTGTTGCGGTTACTAAAGCGATCGGGGCTAAGCCAGTTCTGATGACTCAGGCTAATAGACTTATATACGATCACGAATTACAAATTAAGAAGAATGATCCAGAATTTAATGCAAATTACCGTAAACTTTACGTAGATTTTCAAAACATCGCTCGCCAAGTCGCCAGGGAAAATAATATTTTACTGATTGATTTAGAACGCGAAATTCCAATGGAAACCAAGTATCTTTACGACACAGTTCATTTCACCAATGAAGGCTCAAAACTTGTCGCAAAAATCGTTTCAGAAAAATTACAAAACCTTACTAAAAAACATGTCTCTTATTAAAGAACTTTGGGCATTCCTAAAAACTAGAAAGAAGTTTTGGCTCTTGCCGATAATTACAATCATGCTTCTACTTGGCCTGTTAATCGTTGTTGCACAAGGCTCCGCAGTTGCACCCTTCATTTACACATTATTTTAGATGTACATTCTTGGCATCTCCGCCTTCTTTCACGACTCTGCTGCCTGTCTAATCAAAGACGAAGAAATCATTGCCGCAGCACAAGAAGAGCGCTTCACGCGCAAGAAACATGATGAATCATTTCCTAGAAATGCCATCGCTTATGTGCTCGCTGAAGCAGGAATTACGTTAGATCAAGTCGATCATGTTGCCTTCTTTGAGAAGCCTTTTTTGAAATTTGAACGCTTGATCGAAACCTATTTGGCTGAAGCACCGAGAGGCTTTAGATCATTCGTTACTTCGATTCCGATTTGGCTGAAGCACAAACTTTTTCTGAAAGATACAATCATCAAAGAACTTGGAAAATCCGTTGAAGCAAAACTTCTTTTCTCCGAACACCACCAATCACACGCCGCCAGCTGTTTTTACCCCTCGCCTTTTCGTGATGCAGCAATCCTAACAATGGACGGAGTTGGAGAGTGGGCCACAACTTCAATCGCTCACGGCATTGACAACAAAATAACCTTTTTAAAAGAGATGCATTTTCCGCATTCGCTTGGGTTGTTTTATTCAGCTTTTACCTACTACCTCGGCTTCAAAGTAAATTCTGGTGAATACAAAGTAATGGGTCTCGCACCTTACGGCGAGGCAACTTACACCGATCTCATCAAAAAACATTTCATCGACATCAAGGAAGACGGCTCCTTCAAGCTCAACATGGAATACTTCAATTACACCGTCGGCCTAACAATGACGAATGACAAATTCGCCGCAGTTTTTGGTCGCAAAGCACGAAAATCTGAATCTGATTTAACTCAGTTCGAAATGGACATAGCGCGCTCGCTGCAAGAAGTTACAGAAGAAATAATGATCAAGCTAGCACGCACGGCACAAAAAATTACCGGCAGCAAAAATTTGGTAATGGCTGGCGGAGTTGCTCTCAACTGCGTTGGTAACGGAAAAATTCTTCAAGAAAAAATCTTCGAAAATATTTGGATTCAGCCAGCAGCCGGAGATGCCGGAGGTGCGATGGGTGCAGCTCAAACTGCCTATTACCAATATTTTGACAAGCCTCGCAACTGCTACAAAACTGGCGAAGACAATATCAAGGGAAGCTACTTAGGCAAAAAATTCAGCAATGAAGAAGTGCGTGAATATCTCGATTCCGTAGATGCCATTTACATTCGCGCTGAAAATGAGGATCAACTTTTAAACTTAGCTTGCGAATCTTTGCAGAATGAAAAAGTGATTGGTTGGCATCAAGGTAGAATGGAATTTGGCCCGCGCTCTCTTGGTGCGCGAAGCATCCTTGGAGATGCGCGCAGCGAAAAGATGCAATCAAAAATGAATCTCAAAATTAAATATCGAGAAAGTTTTCGTCCTTTTGCTCCAGCAGTTTTAAGCGAAAAAGCTTCTGAATATTTTGATATAAATTGTGATTCGCCTTACATGCTTCTGGTTGCGCCGATCAAAAAAGATTTGGTAAAAAAAATGGATGCAGCGCAAGAAAAACTTTTTGGCATCGAAAAATTGAATGTTTCGCGCTCAACTATTCCGGCAGTTACTCACGTTGATTACTCAGCTCGAGTTCAAACAGTTCATCAAAAAACCAATCCACGCTTTCATAATTTACTCAAAAAATTCTCAGAAAAATCTGGCTCGGCAGTTGTGATTAATACATCGTTCAACGTGCGTGGAGAACCGATTGTCTATGATCCGCAAGATTCTTATAAATGTTTCATGCGCACTGAAATGGATGTTTTAGTAATCGAAGATTTTATTCTTTACAAAGAGGATCAGCCAAATTTCGCTGACAAAGAAGATTGGCAACAAACTTACGAGTTGGATTAAATAATTTTCCTTCGATCTTTCCGGCGCTAATCCTAATGAAGTTGAGGCTCTAGAACAGAACTTTAAGAGTAAGTGCTAACTGCTTGATCCTAACATTTATGGAGATGGCGATTAGAGAATTTTCATCTCTTCACAAAAAATGCACAAACACCAACACAAAAATACCCATTCCAAACCAAAAAAGAAGCGGCTTGGCTTATTCTATGGCACGGCCTCATCCCTTGCCATCATTGCCTTTATCGCCATTTTTTATTTTGCTGTTTTGGTATCCGCTAAACCGAGATCGATCTTACTAGTAACACAAAAAATTGAGTCAGCGTTACAAGAAAAATTCGGCCGCGACAATGTTAGCATCGACAGAACTTTTTTGAGCTTCACAAATTATGGCACATTAAAAATCAATATTTCTGGCCTACGAATTCTTTATCCAGAGACATATGGCACTGGCAAAAAATCATTCATTATTCCCGACTTAGAAACAGAATTTTCTTTACTTAATTTTTTACGACTGCGCTTTCAGCCAAGCAAAATCAAGGTCTCAAACCCAAATATTTTTCTTGGAGATTGGCAAAAATTCACCAGTGGCAATAAAGATTCATCCACAAAGCAAAGTGATTTGTCCTTGATCGCCACGCTTCTTTCTTCAATTCGCAAAGGTGAAAATCCGATTGAAAATCTCGAAATAGAAAACGCAAAATTACTAGTTCGCGGCGAAAATTTTGAGCGCGAAATTTTGCTAAAAAGATCCCAAATTCAAGTCATCAGCAAAGGTAATAATTTAGTAATTTTGTCACAAAATAATCTAAGTCTTGATACCGAAGAAGCCGATGTGACTCTAAGCTCTAACTGCAAAATATCTGAAAATACAATCTGCGATTTATCCCTGCAAAATCTTTCACCAAATTCAATCTCCGAACTTCACCCAAGCCTAGCTGAATTAAGCAAAATAAATGCCGCCCTCAGCGCTAATATTTCTTTCGCTTTTAATAATAATGAGCTCGGTGATTTAAAGTTCAAAATTTACTCCGAAAAAGGCGATTTTGAATTCCAAGATTTCTTCGCAAAAAAAATGCATTTCAAAGATCTTTCTGTTGCCGGTGGATATGATCATAAAACCAAAATCCTCGATTTATCGCAAATTGAAACTGACTTTTTAGACGCCGCAAACCCAATAAATAAGCCGCATCTCAGCATGTCATTACTAATTTCTACATTAGAAGATGTACCTGGCAATAAGTTGGATTTTAACATTCAGTTACAAAATGTTTTAGGAGACGAAATACAAAAATTTTGGCCAATCACTCTACAAGAAAATGGAATTCGTGAATGGGTTAAGACTAGCGTCACAGGAGGAGTCATCGAAACCGCCTCAGCAAAATTTACTCTGACACAAATCAAGGACGAATTTTTTCTCGACAAAATCAGTGCCGAATCGGTTTTCTCCGGCATCAATCTAAAATATAGTCTGGATTTTCCTGAGATAAAAAATATCGCTGCGACAGCCAAATTCACGCGCGAAAACATGAAAATTGTCATTACCGGCGGTGAATTTTTGCAGACAAAAATTTCTGAAGGCTTGGTAGAAATCGACGATTTCTCCGCAAAAACAGTAATGCTAAAAATCTCTGGAAAGTCCACAGGACATGCTGCAAACGGATTAAATTTCGCTAATAATAATCCAGAATTCACCAAAGAAGTTACCCAATATTTGAATGGAGATGCGCAAAGTAATTTCGACATTCGTCTACCAATCAGCGAAGAAGTTACCCTAAAAAATTCCTATATTGCGGTTAATTCAATCATTGCCGGACTAAAAAACGACTACCTCCAAGGCGGCTCGATTGTTAACAGCAAAAAAGATTTCGACAGCGTAGATTTCGTTACCAACATTGATCTTGCCGCTGCTGAAATCTCTTCTAATTCATTCAATCTAACAAAAAAATCCGGCGTCGAATCGCAGTTAAATTTGGTAGTTTCTGTGCTCAGTCCGCAAGAAATTCGCATCAAAAATATTGCTTTAAGCAAAAAGGAAAAAACCGGTCAACTTGAAAAATTCAACGGCAACATCGCCTTCCAAACCTCGCCCTTCCTAATCAAATCCGCAAATTTTAAAAATACTAATTTTGACAAAAACAATTATTTAGTCACTTATTCAAGGGACGCAAAAACCAATTCGCACAAAATTTCTTGGCGCGGAGATCGAATTAATCTCGGCGCATTTTTGAAGCAAAAAACCTCAGATGGGGACTTCCCCGATCTAACATTGCAAATCGTTGCCAATCGCGCCGATCTATTGAAAAACAAAACTCTGCGCAACTTGTCTTTGTCAATAAATTGCACCAAAGGTCTCTGCTCAAAAGGTCTGCTTAGGGCTAATTATAATAAACAAAATTCACTAAATTTAAGAATAAACAAAGCGGAAGAAGATTATTTGGTCACTGGCCGCATCACTGATATAGGATATCTCGCCGATGCTTTGGGAATTTCGGATGTCGTTAGCGGAGGTGATGCAAAATTGAAAATTAAGCATTATGCAATAGATAGTAAACCAGTGCTCAAAGGCACATTGACAATCGATGACAACATCACGATTTACGAAAATGCAGCAGTTAAACGCTTCTCAAAAGATACATTATTTTCGCAAATCCGCGATACAATTTTTGCCAGCGACAAAACAATTTTTAACTCAGTGAAACTCGAGTTCCATTTACAGAATTATCTTCTCAACATCGATTCACTAATCGCTAATAATTACAAAATCGGCCTTACCGCCAAAGGATCAATTAACCTTATTAGTCAAAGCTGTCAGCTTAAAGGGATGATTGTGCCCGGCTTTATTGTGAATAATCTTTTCGGCATCGGAAAAATTCCTTTAGTGGGTGGAGTGATTAGTGGATTACTTACTGGCGGTGAAGGTGGCGGCCTGTTTGGAATTCGTTACGAATACGACAAAAAACCAGGAGACAAAGAAGCAAAATTTACCACCAATAAAGTTTCTGCTTTTGTACCTTCAACACTTCAAAATTTATTTGATTAAAAACTCTAGAATGAACTACCTAATTCTTGGTACCAGCACCGACATTGGAAAAAGTTTTTTGGTAGAAAATCTTTGTCGAATTTTACCACAAGTAACCGCGATCAAACCTGTCTGCACTGGATTTTTACACTCCGACAAAAACAGCGATCCAACAAGAATTTTAACCGCTCTCAACTTAGAAATTTCTGAAGCAAATCTTAATGAAATTTCGCCTTGGCGCTTTGCAGAACCTTGTTCTCCACACTTTTTGGATGAACAGATTGATTTCTTTGCGATAAGGAATTTTTGTCAGAAAAAAATTTTAGAAGCAGGTAAAAAAACTTTATTAATCGAAGCTGCGGGCGGTGTAATGACGCCGATTAATAATCAGAAAACTTTTTTGGATTTAGCTACGGAATTAAAAATTCCTGTTTTACTAGTTGCTGGAAATTATTTGGGAGCGATTAGTCATACACTTTCAGCTGTTGAGTCCCTAAAAAGCAAAGGAGTCGTGGTGAAAAGGATAATTGTGAATGAGAGAGAAGAATCGAAATGGTCGATTGTTGAAACACTAAAGAATTTTACTGGAATCGAGGCCGTTCCGATGAGGGAACTTCTCCTTAATCCCAACTTGGGTTAGGATTAAGAAAGCTAAAACCAGGCTCGATCTCCCTAACCGTCTGAATAAAAAAATCCCGCTCAAGCAGCCCAGGATGAGGAATCGTGAGTTTTTTACCAAGATTAATCCGCAAATTGCCAATCGCCAAGATATCAATATCAATCTCACGCGGCGACCATTTTTCGCGCTCTTTTCTTCCTAAATTCTTTTCGATTTTTTTGACGATTTCTAAAATTTTTTCCGGTGAAAATTTTAGTGAATCAATATTCGCAGAAAAAGCGATATTGAAAAATTCAACGTCCCATTCCGCTGGCGAATTTGGCAAAAGCATTGCCGAATTTCTGAATATTTTTGATTTTCTTGAATTGCTAAGAAGCAGCTCTCTTTCTAGCTCTGCAACCGCAGAATCGAGGTAAGATTCTCGATCTCCTAAGTTGGATCCAAGTCCAAAAATAATTCTTTTAACGGCCGTAAATGTCACTGAATCTCACAATGTCGTCTTCGCCTAAATATTCGCCGGTTTGAACTTCAATTAACTCGAGCGGAATTTTACCTTTATTCTCGAGGCGGTGTTTTTTTCCTATTGGAATGTAAGTTGATTTATCTTCGGTAAGAATAAATTCATCCTTGTCGCAAGTCACGTGGGCTGTACCCTTAACAACGATCCAATGTTCCGCGCGGTGATTGTGCATTTGCAGCGAGAGTGATGCGCCTGGTTTTACGGTAATACGTTTTGCTTTGAAACGATCAGCGTCGTCAATAACTTCAAAACTGCCCCAAGGACGCAAAACTTTTGTGTGAGAAAAACATTCTTCGCGCTTCTGATTTTTGAGCAACTCGAACATTTTTTTAACATCCTGCGAATTATTTTTATTGAGCACGAGCACCACATCTTTCAGCGCAATCACGATCAGATTTTCTACGCCAATCGTAGCAACCAAACGACTGCGTGAATTTACGTAGCAGTTCTTGCTGTTCAGAGAAAATGCATCACCAAGTAAAGTATTTCCATCTTCATCTTGCGTCGACAGTTCAGCAACCGCACTCCAAGAGCCGACGTCAGACCAGCCAATATTCACCGGCACAACCGCAACTTTTTCAGCTCTTTCCATTACCGCGTAATCAATCGAAATATTGGCGCATTGCCCAAAGTCTTCCTCTGGCAAGCGCATAAAGTCTAGATCGCGGCGCGCTTTGTTATGAGAGTTGATGCAGGCAATAAAGATGTCGTTGTGATATTTTTGCAGCGCTTCCAAGTAAGAGGAGGCTCGGAACATGAAGATGCCACTATTCCATAAATAATTTCCAAAACTTTTCCCTTCGGCGAGAAATTTTTCGGCGGTTTCTTGATTGGGTTTTTCAATGAATTTCTCGACCGAAAAAACCTCAGAGAAATCCTTAACTTCCGCAGATTTTTTAATGTAGCCATATCCGGTTTCAGCCTTGTCTGGCATGATACCAAAGGTAATTAGGTATCCCGCTTGCGCTGCGGCAAAAGAATTTTTTACCTGAGTAATAAATTTTTTCTCGTCACGAATAATGTGATCGGATGGCATTACCAAAATCACATCATTTTTTTGATCGGAAGTAATTACTCCTATTGCTGCAATTGCGATCGCAGGCGCAGTGTTTCTAGCACATGGTTCAAGAATAATTGAGTGTGGCTCAATATCGATTTTTTGTAATTCTTCAGCGGCAGTAAAGCGGTGCTCATTATTGCAGACAACAATCGGCTTTTCGAAATCTTTTGATTTTACGCGTAATGCCGTTTGTTGAAAAAGTGAATACTTACCAAAAAAATCTAGAAATTGTTTTGGATTAAGTTCGCGCGAAACCGGCCAGAGCCTAGTTCCAGAACCACCGGAAAGAATTACTGGAGTAATTTTCATCAGTTAGTTTGAAAGAAATTGATTGCTCCGAAGCCGGCTAATCCGAGCTTCTTGAGCGATTTGATATTTGTAGAATTAACACCGCCGAGCGCGTAAATTGGCAGCGCGTTTCGATTTTTGGTAATGATTTTTGCTAGGTATTGAATTCCAAGAGATTTTGTCTCTTGGTGACTCGAAGTTGGGAAAATTGGCGAGATAAAAATCATGTCTGGTTTTAGTCTTTGAGAGCCCAAAAAGGATTTCAAACTGTGACAAGAAAAACTGAAAATAAAGTTTCTAGGCTTCAAAAGCGAGAAAGGTAATTTGTCAAAATCAGAAAAATGAACGCCGTCAGCTTTGATTTTTTTTGCCAGAATTAAATCTTTTCCAACTAGAATTTTTAGACCTCTGTTGCGTGCTAAATTAGAAATTTCTCGCGCAAAAATTTCTCTCTCTTTTGTTGCGAGATCATATTCACGAATAATCACGAC
>CANNMN010000027.1 GCA_947505885.1 Rickettsiales bacterium | reverse complement strand
TTGCGAGTGCAATGCAATTTCCAAAGCTCTTCCCGATCGGTTAGAGTTAATCGCGTTCTTTTGTGAATTTTCATGAGAGACAAAGTTTACATGGTTAATGGAGGGCGAATCCAAATTAATCATGTAAACAACGCGACCAATTCTTACAATTTAGCGGTTTCAGTTTTGTAGAAATTCTCGATTATTTTTAAACGGTTTCTGGCAATTTCTTTGCTCCAGGATTCTTCAGTTGAAATCTTGTCTAACCTTGCGGCACCAAGCTTATTTTGTCTTTCAAAGATTTCTTTTAGCTCGGTTGTTTTGCCATTTTTAATGATATCGAGAAGAATCAAAAAGGTTCCGGTGCGTCCTTTTCCAGCGGCGCAATGGACGTAAAGTTTTTGATCTTGCGGTAATGTTTTAATGAAATTTACCATTCGCGTAAATTCTGTTTCGTTAGGCACGTCAAGGTCTCTGATTGGAAATCTTTGATATTCGAAACCATTTTTTTCGGCTAAATCCTTTTCACTTATTGCTTGATTTACATCGATAACAGCTGGGCTTATTTCTTTGTACCAGCCATTAGCGCGATCTTCTTTTAGAATTTTATTAACGATAATTTGCTGATCTTTTGCTGCCAAATTTAAGCGATCCGATTCATCAGAAGAAATTTCAGAAAGTGTTTTGTCTTGATTGCCTTTTTCAAAAACTGTGTGCCAAGTAACTGGGTTTCCATTAATGAATCCGTGGCTTTCACCCCTTAGATCAACAATAGTTATTTTTTCATCGGGATATCTTTTGCGAACTTCTTGAAGTTGAGATTCAGAAAATTGTGAGCTGGCAATCACGTTGATTCCCAGTGATTTAAGATCGCGAAAATTGCGCGGCATTTCGCTTTTTATATTTTCCATTTTGTCGAAAGTTAAAAGAGAGGCGGGTGTGGCGAAAGCACTAGAAATACTGAAAGCTACAGCGAAAGAGATAAGTAAATTCTTTATTTTCATGCGCCGATTTGTTTTTTAATGAAGTGCTGTGCAAGGCGTATTCCGTGGATGTCGATGGAGTGATCGAGATGCGGAATAGAGTGAGATTCATGTTTGACTTTTTGTTCTTCGAGAAGCTTTTTTGCTTCAATGAAATTTTCGAAAGGCAACACAGAATCTTCTTCGCCGTGGATTAAGCAGATTTCGGGTTTTGAATTTATTCTCTCGCCAACCATTTCAGGGAGAACAACTTTTCCAGAAAATGAAATTACGCCGGCGAATTTTTTATCGGCGATAAAGCCTTGATAAATCGCCATCATCGCGCCTTGCGAGAAGCCAACGAGAAATAATTTTTCGGCAGTTAAATTGAAGCGCACGAGCTGTTCGCCGATAAATTTTTCTAAAGTTTTATTGGCGCTTTTGATGTGATGGGCAGTTTCGAGTAAACCGCGACGATCCTCTCCGTTGTAGAGTGTAAACCATTGGTAAGAATGCGGAAATCCGCCCTCCCATGGCTCAATTGCGTTAGGAGAAATGTAATGCGCTTCAGGCAAAGCATATTTAAATTCGTGCCAAAGATTAATTAAATTTTCGCCGTTAGCTCCGTAGCCGTGTAAAAAAATTACTAGATATTTTGGGTCTTTTGTTTCGGAATGTTCGTAAAATTCTATTGTCATTTTAGTCAGTAAATTCAAGGCCTCGCAGCATATGCTCACAGTTCAAAATCTCAGTCTTTTTAAAGATGACAAGAAAATATTTTCCGATCTCGGCTTTTCAGTTGGTCTTAATTCGGCCTTAATAATCAAGGGTCGAAATGGTTGTGGCAAAAGCAGTTTGTTAAAAATTATTGCAGGAATTGCCAAGCCAAGTTCAGGAAAAATTTTATGGGGTGGAGAGGATGTCGAAAATTTCCGCGCTGATTTTAACGGTGATTCGCAATTTATTGGTCACAAAAATTTTTTAGAACAAGAGCTTACGGTGCTAGAGAACTTAGCGTTTTATGCTAAGTTGTCGGATACAGAAATAGCGCTGCAATCGGGATTGAGTTTTTTTGGTCTCATGAATTTTTCTGATCAAAAAGTAAAAAAACTTTCTGCGGGCTGGCAGAAAAAAGTGATGTTGGCGCGATTATTGTGCTGCCCAGCTGCTGTTTGGTTTTTAGATGAGCCATCAAACAATCTTGACAAAGACAGTAGCAGAAAATTGCTCGGCTTGCTCGAAACTAGGATTGGAGAAGGTGGGCTCGTAATCATTGCCACTCACGATGAAATTTTTTTCGATCTTGGGCCGCGATTAGATTTAGAAGACTTCAATTAGTGCAAAAAATCAAAATTCCTTAGTTTTTTAGAGCTTCAGAGATACGCGGCAGAATAATTTTTAGCCTCTCTTCTAGTTGCCACGGGGCGTTAAAAATAAACATTCCGCAAGATTTCATTCTTGTTTCATCTTCTGTTTTTCTGAGATCGAAAGTTAAATGCAGCGCTTTTTCAAATTTTAGATTCGACATTTTTTCGTAAAAATTCTTCAGAACTTCTTCGTCACTTTTAATAATCGGATACCAAATTAAATAAACCCCGTGAGCAAAGCGTTTATAGGCATCTTGCATGCCAGAAATAATTTTTTCGTAATCAGCAGAAATCTTACTTTGATCTTTTTCAAAAGATGGGTCGATTATAATTAGGCCGCGTTTTTCGAGTGGAGGGAGTTTCGATTTTAAAAACGTAAAACCATCTTGGTTAAACAAGGAAAATTTTGGATTGCCGGCGAAGTTGCGACGAAGTTGAATAAAATCTTCGCGATGCAATTCAGCAAAAATGGCGTGATCTTCGCGACGCAAATAATCTTTTATTATAATTGGCGAGCCAGCGTAAGTCTTGAGCTTTTCGGGTAATTCAGAAATTTCGCAGTTATTAATTTTTGCTAAAATTCTTAAATAACGCTCAGGCAAAAAATCAGTGAAATTTTTCTGTTGAAGAAGTTTTTTTATTCCTTCCTCGGCTTCAAAAGTTTTAAGAGATTTCTCGTCAGCGAGATCATATTTTCCAATTCCAGCGTGAGTATCTAAAACAAAAAATGGCGCGGGCTTTTCGTGAAATTTTTCTAAGCAAAGGGTGAGAATGACGTGCTTGAAAACATCAGCAAAATTGCCGGCGTGGTAGATGTGGTGGTAGTTCATTTACCCAAAAAATATTCCGGTGATGATGTAATTTAGAAGTAGAATTGCAATCGATGCAGATACAACAGCATTGGTTGTGGCGATGCCAACACCCTCAGCACCACCTTTAGAGTTATAGCCAAAATAGCAGCCCATTACTGAAATTACGAAGCCGAAGAAAGCGGCTTTAGTTAATCCGGAGACGACGTCAATTTGTTCTAAAAATTTGAAGGTGTTGGCAATATAAGGGCCAGGAGAAAACCCAAGAGAATGCACGCTAACCAAATATCCTCCCATTACACCGATTACGTCAGCAACTAAAACCAGAAGTGGCAACATCAACACGCCAGCAATAACGCGTGGGGCAATTAAATATTTAAAAGGATTGGTCGAAAGTGTGCGCAACGCATCAAGCTGTTCGGTAACTTTCATTGTGCCAATTGCCGCAGCCATTGAAGCACCAACCCGCCCTGCAACCATTAAGCCCGCAAGAACTGGCCCAAGTTCACGCGTAATAGACAAGACAACAACAGTGGCGATCGTGCTTTCGGCGTTAAAGCGTGAGAAGCCAGAATAGCTTTGCAGCGCCAAGACCGCGCCAGAGAAAATTGCAGTGAGACCAACTACAGGAAGTGAAAAATATCCAATTTGTAAAAACTGACGTAAAATTAAGTGCGGATAAAATGGCGGCGTGAAGCAAGCAGCAACGCTATTTGCGGCGAAGATCGCAATCTTACCAAGGTTGGCCAAATTCAACAAAGTGAAATGGCCAAATTTTTCAAGGATGGTAAAAATTCTTAGGTTCACCGCAATTATAAATTTAATGACCAGGAAAAAATTGTTTATTTTGGATTTTGCTGATTGATTTTAGAGCCGTAGCAAGTGGTTTTCCAACAACAGTATTCGGGGTCGATTTTTTGCGACTGGTTTCTCCCATATCGCGATTAATTTGTTGGTTATTTTGTTTGAAGAGACCGCTCATGATCATAAACTCTTGTAATTGGCCAAGTTCAACATGAGTCTCACCGGTTTTGCGATGTAAGGTTTCTTTGCCAACGTCACCTTCGTATACATATTCGTTGTATTTGTATTTGAATTCTAACCCAGCAAGAGGATTTTTTTTATCCACACCCCCCTTCATCTTCAAGAATTCCCCGTAGCTTACTCCAGACTCGTGTTCTTTTGCTAGAGTGATGGAGTTTTTTCCAATTGTGTGAGTTTTTACTTTTTTAGTTTCAAGTTTATCAATCAATGCAGCAAAAGCTGTTCTTTGTTCAGTAGAACTAATCTGACTATGCCAATCACCGGCGTTTCCGCCCCAGTTGAGATCCTTTTCAGGGCTAACAATTGAGATCAAGCAATCAGATGGCGAGTATAGTAATTTGTAAGAACTTTTTTGAAATTTTATTGTAGCCACTTCGCAATATTGTCTTTCATCTCCTTCAATCCCAGAAGATTGAAAGCTCGGTCCTTTTATTGTTTGAAATAACTCAAATGCTTTTTTTCTTATAGCTTCAAGATTTTCATCTCCTGTTGTTGTTGCTGTATTTGCTATATCTGCTATATCTGTTTTTTCATTTGATTTAGATTCCTTAATTCTTGTACCTATTATAAAATTATCAAATCTGACAAGAAAATTGCCAATTCCATTAAAATTTGTATTTGCAGTTCCATCCTTATTAGCGAAGCAAATAACATCTGCAGATAAAATAGACCCTGCCGATCTCAGAAGCATTCCAGGGGCTCTAGATCCGATCCCAATAATTGATACCACACCAACTCCGGCATAGCCGACATTCTCCAAAAAAAAACCACTGTCTTTTGTCAAATTTTTTATTGCGGGAACAAGTTTATTAAGAAAAATATCTCCCACAACGTTGGGTATAATGCTAGCCAAACTTAAGATCGCGCCAATAGGTACAGTAAGAATCATACAAAGCCCTCTCAAGGCTCCTCCTCCCGTATGCTTAGCGAGCTCTGTCTCTCTAGAATCGATGTTTTCTAAGGATTCCTTTGCGTCATCTAAGAGAGAACCAAGCCACGATGCTTTTTCTAAATCTTCTTTGTCTTTGAGCGAATAGGGGTGTGAATTTTCTAAGCCTAATTTAGCAACTTGTAAAAATGTCCTTGCGAGATTAGAGCCAGCTCCAATCCCGCGATGAGTAGCTTGGAATAGTTTACCAAGTCCGTAGCTGGCCATCGGAATAACGGGAATAATACCGAAGAAATTTAATGCAAAAGCTGCAACTTTTTTAGTTGAGCGATCATATTTTGTTTCTTTATCTTTCAGATGTTCGGGCATTATAGGATTTTTAGGTTAAACCGCATTGATGTCTTTAGTGACATAAAGTTTTGCTTGCGAGCCAAGCAGAATTTCGTTGTGGGCTGAGCCGGCTGGGATCATTGGAAATACATTTTCAGATTTTGCAACAAGGCAATTAAAAAGCACTGGCCCGGGATGGTTGATCATTTCAGCGATTTTTGCGTCTAGGTCATCGGGCTTGTCGCACTCGATTCCTTTAATTCCGAAACTTTCAGCAAGCTTCATGAAATCAGGCAGAGATTCCATATAGGATTGGCTTTCGCGTTTTTCGTAAACCAATTCTTGCCATTGCCGTACCATTCCCATGTAGCGGTTATTTAGAATAATTATTTTTACTGGAAGTTTATATTGCTTGATCGTTGCAAGTTCTTGCATGTTCATCATGAAGCTGGCGTCGCCGCTAACGCAAATAACTAGAGCTTCGGGATTTGCAATTTGTGCGCCGACGGCGGCGGGAACTCCGTAACCCATCGTGCCAAGACCGCCCGAAGTAAGCCATTTTCTTGGGCCAGTAAATTGCAAATATTGTGCCGCCCACATTTGGTGCTGACCAACATCGGTTGAAATAATAGGATTCGAAGTTTTTGTTAAAGCATTGAGCCTTTCCATTGCATATTCGGGCTTAATTTCCTTCTCGCTTCCTTCGTAAGAAAGTGAATCAACTTCCTGCCATTTATTAATTTTTTTCCACCAGTCGGAAATATCTGTTTTGCCTAGTGGCTTAAGATTTTCCCAGGCCTCAAGCAAAGCTTCAAGAGCTTCCGCTGCATCGGCAACAATTGGCACATCAACGTGAATGATTTTGTTGATTGAGCAATCGTCAATATCGACGTGAATTTTTTTCGAATGTGGCGAGAAGCCAGAAACGCGACCAGTCACGCGATCGTCAAAACGCGCGCCAATATTTATCATTACGTCGCAATCATACATTGCCATGTTGGCTTCGTAGGTGCCGTGCATGCCAAGCATGCCAATGAAATGCGAGTCGGTCATTGGAAAACAGCCAAGCCCCATTAAGGTGCTAGTAACGGGAAAGCCGGTTGCGCGCACAAGTTGGGTAAGCAGCTCACTTGCTTTGTCTCCAGAATTAATTACGCCACCGCCAGTGTAAAATATTGGGCGCTTGGCCTTTAACATTAGATCAATCGCTGCAGAAATTTGGTCGTGCTTCAAGTGGCGTTTCTTGATTTCGTAGGAAGCGCGCGTTGGTGCAGTTTTTCCTTCGTAGATGCCCTGACTATTTTGCACGTCTTTTGGAATGTCGATTAAAACAGGCCCAGGACGACCCGAGCGCGCAATGTGAAATGCTTCGTGAATGATTCTGCCAAGATCATTAACATCTTTAACCAAATAATTGTGCTTGGTGCAAGAACGCGTGAGGCCAGTAATATCAGCCTCTTGAAAGCCATCAGTTCCAATGACGCTAGTGGCAACTTGTCCAGAAATGCAAACGAGTGGAATTGAATCGAGGTAAGCGTCGGTAAGTCCGGTAATGGTGTTAGTTGCCCCTGGCCCAGAAGTAACGGTAATTACCCCAACTTTTCCAGTAGAGCGTGCGTAACCTTCTGCTGCGTGCGCTGCCGCTTGCTCATGCCGCGTCAAAATGTGCTGCAATTTTTTTTGCATAAAAAGCGCGTCGTAAAAAGGCAAAATTGCCCCACCTGGGTAACCAAAAATCGTGTCGACACCTTCATTTAGAAAGGCGCGAACAATTATTTCTGCGCCAGAAAATTTATTAGTCATTTTATTGAACTGAGAAAGTAACGCTAATGTCTTGCGTCGTGTTAGAATTTGTTGCGGGGAATTTCCATTTTTGTAAAGTTTTTAGCAACAAAACATTTAGACGCGGATCGGCGCAGGGCTTGATCAATTCCACATTTAAAACATTTCCATTCGCAGAAATGGAAAAACGGGCGAGGGCTTTGCTTGAAAATGCTTCGTCGCGCAAGTCGTCGGGAATTTGAGGTAGAGGGTGAAATGTTGGTTTTAGTAGTTTTTCAATTTCTCCCGAAGCCTCGTCGGAGTGGATGTGGTAATGTTGTGATTTTTTCTGCAAGTTTTTTTCAAGCGCGTGAATTTCGGCGATTGATTTTTCTTTGTGAGTTTCTCCGTGAGTTTCCCTGGGAGTTTCCCTGGGAGTTTTTTCATTAGTTTTTCCGGGAGTTAAGAGCACAACCTCAAGTGTAACTTCGGGCTGCTTAACTTTGCCAAAAATAGAAAAATAAAAAACGGCAAGCAGTACAAAATGTAGCAAAAATGCAGCACAAAGACCGACAATCTTTTGGTGTTTTTTTGAAGAAATTTGCATCAGGCTTAGAGCCTTGTAAATAAAGGGTTAGATGGGCTTTATTCTGAATTGTCCACTTAAGTGGACAATTCAGTTTTTTGCTTAAAAACTTTTACTCGCAATTAAGTAAAATGTTCTTCGCATTCCGTATTGCGAAGCGTTAATTCCGATTCCAGAACCATTGCTAAAACGGTAAGTTTTGTCAGTTAAATTTACGCCAGCGAGACGAAAATTTATTTTGCCGATTCGCGGTAAATCAAAATCACGCGCGATCGCGCTGTTGAAGATTGTGTAGGCCGGCATTGTGTTGCGGTTATTGTCGCCGGCGCGAAGTCCGGAAGCGTAAATCACGTCGCCAGAAATTTTAGTTCCCAGACAATTGTAAGCAGCGCCTGCAGAAGCAGTCATTGTTTGCAAGTGATCCGGCGCAACATTGTGTTTTGAAATATATTCAATTTCCTCCGCTTCGTGAATATATTGATTGGAAATAATGTTGCGGGCGAAGGCTTTTTGTAGGCCGAGATTAAAGTAAGAACTAAAATTTTTCTTACGGTAATCAGCGGTAAATTCCGCGCCGAAAACCTTCCCCTTCTGAAAGTTGAAAGGTACGTAAATCATTGCGTTGCCGAACTGGTGTTCGTCAATCATGTTTCTGATTTTCTTGAAGTAGCCGTCAATTCCGAGAGTCAGATTTTCGTCAACTTGGTGTGAAACTCCGACGTCGTAGTAGCTTGTGCGTTCAGCGCGCAGCTTGCCGTAACTTTCTAAATTTCCCTCAGCTTCGTTGGTTGTGCCAGAGAAGGAGGCAAGTGAAGTTTGTGACATTTTTGCAACTGGAGCGGGAGTGAAGTAACGCGAAAATCCGGCGTGGATTTTGGTTTTTTTACTCAGTTCGTAATTTGCATTGAGGCGAGGGCTGAGTTGCGATTCGTTGCTGTAACTGTGCGCAGCATCAAAACGTGCGCCGTAATTAATGCTGAAATCATCCAAAGCCTTCCACTCATTTTGCAAATACAAGCTGTAAACTTGTGAAGTTTTATTGGCAATTTCATTGATTTGACGCGGGTCGGTTGAGGTTTGATCGCCGTTAGAATCAACGTCAAAAACGTAATTCTCGGTGGAGGAGTGATTGCGTTCATTGTTGAAATAAAAACCGCTGCGCAGGGTATTTTTTTCATTTAATTTCTTACTGAAATCACCTTGCAAACCACTGGCAAAGCTTGAGCGATCAAGATTGGAAGCGCTGCCGTTAATCATCAAATCGCCGACGTAATCTGAGCGGTAATCAAGGCCGCTGTAACGGGTGAAGGTAGAGATTTGGTAATCAATGTCTGAGTCACTTACGCCTTGTAAAGTTGCGATTGCGTAACGGTTCGATTCTTTTTGCATTTGGCTCAAATTGCGCGAATCGAAAGAATCATTTCCACTCAAATTGTAAGTAGTTTCTTGCCCAGGATTATTGGGAATTTGGTAGCGACTGTCGGCATTTCCAACAATAAAACTCAGGCGTTTTGAGGCGTCTAGCAGATAAGAAAAATATCCAAAAAGTTTGTTTTGTTGGGTGTCGTTGTGAATCGATTTACGTGCTGCAGTTGGAGATTCGAGACCACGATTATTCTGCAAATAAGTCGCGCTTAGGTAGTAATTTAAATTACCTTTTGAGCCGCTGATTTGTTGATTGGCACCGAAGTCATTATTTTGCCCAGTCATTAATTCTGAGTAGCCATTTTTTTCGAATTTTCCGCCTTTGGTTTTAATATCGATTACCCCGGCGGTACGAAGCCCGTACTGTGCTGGCATTGCGCCGGTGAGTAAATCAATTTTGTCGGCGAAATGCGTGTCGAGCACCTGACCAAAACCGGTCACGCCTTCTGGCAACATTACGCCATTAATGCGATATTGCAGATTGGCGTGATCGCCGCGCACGTAAAGTTGTCCGTGTGCATTTTGTGCCACTCCGGGTGCGCGCAGCAAGACTTGATCCATTCCGGTCATTTGCCCTTGCGGCAAATTTTCTACCGCTTTTTGGTCAAATGAAAACGAGCTTCCGCCAGTTTTTGGTGAGAGTTTGTTACGTGATTCGTCGAGTTTTTTTGCAGTAACTTCGTAGTTCCAAGTTTTGGCAGCGAAGGCTGTTTGGCTAGCAAACAGAAGGAGGATGAGTAGTTTTTTCATTGAATAAATTTCTTAAATTGCGTCCAGGTAACCCCGAGCTTATCGAAGGGTGACCGTCTAAACGTTCTAAGAAATTCTTGGAGGAGCTCGACAGCAGCGAGAGGAGAGGATGTAAGACAGCTTAACGCGACTAAATTCACGCGAAGAAATCAGTAAAAGAAAAGCAGTAACAACAAAAATAAAATCTTGCGGCGCATTGCCACCACTACTCAAATTTGAGAAAGAACAGACAGAGCAATGTTCAGTTTTGTGCGAATGATCTTGGTCGTGAGAAAAAGAATGCTGCAAAGCCGCGCCTCTTCCGATTAGGAAGATAGCGAGCAGAATAGCGATTAGAAATTTGTAGGAATTTTTTCTCTGAAACATTCGTGGCACATTTTGTAGCGTGAATAAAAATGCAAGTTTTCTGGATCCCCGCCTTCGCGGGGATGACGCTGAACCTAATCGTGCCGCTTCATCCCTGCGAAAGCAGGGATCCAGTGTAGCATGAATAGAAATGCAAGTTTTTAGATCGCCGCCTTCGCGGGGATGACGTTGAACCTAATCGTGCCGCGGTCATCCCAGCGAAGGCAGGGATCCAGTGTAGCGTGAATAGAAATGCAAGTTTTCTAGATCGCCGCCTTCGCGAGATAATTCGGCACGATTAGGTTCAACGTCATCCCCGCGAAGGCGGGGATCCAGGAAAGGTTTTAAAATCCAAAATGCTTTAAAAAGCGCACGTCATTTTCAAAGAACATTCTTAGGTCAGTAATTCCATATTTCAGCATTGCTAAACGTTCAACGCCAATGCCGAAAGCGAAGCCTTGGAATTTTTCTGGGTCGATGTTGCAGTTCGAAAGTACGTTACGGTGAATCATGCCGCA
>CANNMN010000026.1 GCA_947505885.1 Rickettsiales bacterium | reverse complement strand
TAATCAGATCGTCAAGATTTATGCTGATTTTCCCATCGCGACTAATCTGAACCTTGGCCACAACTTTCGTTTTGCTTTCGAGCTTTGATTCGCTTTGCGCCATTCGGTAGCAAAATTTTAACTGAGATTGAATGTTGAATTTTTCACGACCTGAGAGATCAAGATTTTCTAGGCTATTAGGCATGTTTACCATTTCAGAATCTTTTGGATTTTCCCGCTTTTTTTCTTCCGATTCTTTCGTGGATTCTTTTTTAGCGCCAGAGTCTTCCTCTTTTTTTGGCACATCATTTTCTTCTTTATCCTCATTTTGATTTTGAACTTCGTCCTCTTGTAATTTTGACGCGTCTTTTTGTTTTATTTCTTCCTTTTCTTCTGGCTTAAATTCTTTAATTTTTTCTTCGATAACTGCCTTCTTTACAGCTTTTGCAACTTTCGCTCGCGCTAATTTTTTTGGCGATTTTTTGACTTTATTTTTTTCGGTAATCTTTGTCGATTCGGCTTCTTTTGTCTCTTCTACTTTTTTTGCGCCTTCATCTTTTTTAGATTCTTCTTTGGCGGCGCTAGGGAACTGATCAATGTTAGACTTCTCTTCGCCGGTAAGTGTGACAAGGCTCACAGCGATTTCGGTAGTTTTATTTTCTTCAGGTTTACGAAGATTAAAATTGAGATAGATAACTAAGAGCAGCAAAAAATGTATGAACAGCGAGTAAAGAAGATTCTTAATCATTGGGCTAATTCGGTAACTAGAACAACTTGGTTGAACCCCGCTACACTTATGATTCGCACCACTTCCATTACGCGACCGTAATCGAGATTTTTATCGGCACGCACGAGAATTTTGTTACTCAAATTTTTGCCATTTATCTCGATTAATTGCGCTCCTAGCGTGGATAATTTTACCGAATCCTCTTGTAGAAAAATTGTTCCATCAGCTTTCACCGAAACCGTAATTGGCTGAATTTTTTCATTGTTTGGATCGGCTGATCCCTTGGGTAAGTCGATACTTACTGAGCTTGTCATCATTGGTGCGGCGACCATGAAGATAATTAGCAAAACCAATAAAACATCGACGAATGGCGTGACATTAATCTCGGAAATAATTCGGCGTTTTTTGGCAGATTTTTGATTTAGCGAGAAAGACATTTGTCACTATTCGACGGTTATTTCTTACGACTGATTACAAAACTTTTATTTGGAATCGCGCTTTTGAAATCAATGTTAGAGAGAGTAACCGTAACGATTTGTTCGAGATCATTTTTAACCTTCATCTTAATGAAGCGCAGCGGATTTAAGTCAAAAATAAGCGTAAATTCTCCGGCATCTTTACGATTTTTTTTGACCAAAGAAATGCTTATTTGATTAGGTTCTTTTTCAACTTTAGTGACCTCGATGTCTTTCGCCGCAAAGGAAATATTTGGTCGAGTTAAAAAAGATGCGGGAGTTGTGTTGGTGCTAAGATGAGAGATTTCATCAAGCTCAACATCAAAATAAGAAAGAACTGCACCATTAACTACGATTACGATTTTTGGCTCAGCTAAATATTCTACGCGCATTTTTCCGGCAGTTTCATAATTGCGCGCGAGGTAAAATTTTCCCGCAACCGTTCCACTTTCAGATTGCTGGGTGAAATCAGCCGAGATGTTTTTGATGTTATTAAGGTAAGATTCGATCTGTGTTAAATCTTCTGTGGCGTAACAAGGAGAAAGGCTTAGCGCTAAGCACCAAGCACTTAGCGCTAACTTTTTAAACATTCTTCTTGTGGTAAAGTTTTTCATTCAGCCCGCCTTCGCTCTTGTCGACGATGAGGGTGATTGCGCTGTCTCCGGTGATGTTGATGGTTGTGCGCACCATGTCTAAAACTCGATCTACACCAAGAATGATGCCAATTCCTTCGAGTGGTAAACCGACTGAGCTTAAAACCATTCCCATGAAAATGATTGAGCCACTAGGAATTCCAGCGGCACCGATTGAGCCAAGAGTGCAGGTTAGAACTAACATGATGTAGTTCTGAGTAGTGAGATCAATTCCGTAGGCTTGAGCGAAGAATAGAGCGCAAATGCCGAGATAAATCGCGGCTCCGTCCATGTTAATGCAGACACCAAGCGGCATTAAAAAATTGGAGTTAGATTTAGAAACGCCCATTCTTTCTTGAAGTTGACTCATTGCTGTTGAGAGCGTTGCTTTGCTGCTGCTAGTTGCAAAAGCAAGAGACTGAGTAACAAGAATTTTGCGGTAAAAAGGCAGGGGAGAAATTTTGGCAAATACCAAAATCATCACGCCAAAAATTAAATATTGGAAAGCGCAAGCGGCCAAAACTGTGACAACTAATTTGCCAAGAGCTTCTAAAACTTCCAGGCCTTGCGTTCCAACAATCCAGGAGGTGAAGCCAAATACACCAAAGGGCGCGAGCTTCACGATGATCTCAATCATTCGGAAAGTAACTTGTGAAGCAGAATAAATAATTTCTTTAAGCGGCTTAGCTTTTTCACCGACCATGTTGATTACAATCCCGGTGAAGATCGAAAAAATAATGATCTGCAAAAAGTTATCGGTGGCCATTGCATTGATTGGATTTGTTGGAATCAAACCAAGTAAAAATTCAGAAATTGTTGGCGGGGCCTTAGTTGCGACAATCGGGGTAATTCCTTCGGATCCAATCATTGAATGAAGATTTACGCCAGCGCCGGGCTGAAAAATTGTTCCAGCAGCAAGACCAATTAATACAGCAAAAATGGCAGTAAAAATGTAAGCAGAAAAACCTTTGAGGCCAACTCTAGTAAAGTTTCCTGCGCCATTCATTGAGGTTATCCCGGAAAGGAGAGCGAAAAAAATCAATGGAACGATGACCATCTTGATTAGGCTAATAAAAACAGTGCCGAAAATTTTTAAACCGGCAGCTTGTTCGCCCAGAAGAACTCCTGCAACAATACCCAAAGCAAGACCAATAAGAACCTGTTGCCAAAGTTTCATTTTTTTTAATTTTAAGTTTTAGGAGTAGAGCCATTAATTCAGTGTTGAAGATAGAACGTAAAAAGCGACTAACCTAATGTCAAATTACCGACGAGATTTTGTGAAGTTAGGAAAATTGACATTTAAAAAAACGACCGAATCTTTGCCATCTTCATTCCTTTAAAAACTTCCCCCTAATAGATGAAAAAACTATTCCTACTCGTTCTTGTCTGCATTTGTTTTTTAACAGAAGAGTCTTTCGCAGCGACGCGTTACATTTCAATTGGAACTGGTGCGATCACAGGTGTTTATTACCCGGCCGGGGGAGCAATTTGTCGCCTAGTAAATCGCGGTCGCAAGGAACATGGAATTCGTTGTTCAGTTGAGTCAACCGGAGGTTCAGTATCTAATCTTAATGCTATTCGTAATGGCGTGATTGATTTCGGAATCGTGCAATCAGATTGGCAATATCATGCCTATAACGGCACCGGATTTTTTGCTGACCAAAAACCATTTAAAGAATTGCGCTCGGTTATGTCTCTTTACTCCGAGACTTTTTCAATCGCGGTTTTGGAAAGTTCTAAAATGACTAAGTTGGATGATATTCTTGGCAAAAAAGTAAACTTTGGACCAGAAGGTTCTGGCGTTTATGCAACAACAGAAGTGTTGATGGAAGTTAAGGGTTGGACAAAGCAAGATTTCGCTGCGATTACTTACCTTCAGCCATCTGAGCAACCTAGAGCACTGTGTGACGGAAAGATTGATGTAATGATTTACGTTGCCGGCAATCCGAATGGAGTTCTGCAAGAAGCTACTCAAACTTGTAAGATAAAAATTATTCCAATCGATCAGGTGGCTCTTGATAAGTTAATCGAGAAAAATCCATTTTATGTTAAGGCCATAATCCCGGGCGGAATGTATGCTGGAAATGCTAATGACATCACAAGTTTTGGCGTTAAAGCCGCAATCGTAACCTCAGATAAACAAAGCGCTGATGTGGTTTACAACATCACCAAAGCGGTGATGGAAAATTTTGACAACTTCAAAACTCTTCACCCTGTTTTTTCTAATTTAAAGAAAGAAGACATGGTTAAAGAAGGTAACTCAGCTCCATTACATCCAGGCGCTGAGCGTTATTTTAGAGAAGCAAAAATACCTTTAAAAGCAGAGGCTAAAAAGTAACTCAACTTCCCGTTATATTTTTACGATCAAGCGTAGTCAGACTTTTTAAGTAATTATTTATTAAGCTTAGACTACGCTTTGCCGAAGAAAGGATTGACGTATAAAAGCAACAAAAGGTGAGTTTTCAAAAGCAGTTTTTTTGTAAATAAGATTTTCTCCGATCTCAGATCCATCGGTTAGTTTTTTTACCTCACCACCAATCATCTCCACCAAAGCCTGTCCAGCCGCAGTATCCCATTCCATTGACGGACGAAAATGCAAATAAAGATCAGCATCGCCTTCGAGCAAACGAAAAAATTTAATGGCTGAAGAAAGTTTCTCAGTAGCAAAATTTTGTGAAAATTTCGGACAAATTTGCGCCATGCAATTTACAACATCTCGATCTTTTGAGCGAGAGCTGGTGATTATTAGTAATCGACTATCTGACGCTTCGACAAGATCGACTCGACGACACAAATTATTATGCTGAGCTTGTCGAATAATGACCTGATTATCTTCATTGCTAAAAGCCATTTTTCCCCCTTCAAAAAGCGGGGCGTAAATTAAGCCAAAAATTGGCTTTTTATTTTTTACCAAAGCGATGTTTACGCAAAACTCGACATCGCCTTTAATAAAGCTAGACGTGCCATCAATTGGGTCGATCAGAAAAAAAATCTCACCAGAAAACTCGCGCAATTCACCCTCTTCGCAAATAATAGGAATCAAAGGAAATTCATTTTGTAGATGTTCGCGCAAAAATTTACTCACGGCAATGTCAGCAGAAGTAACGCCAGAGCCGTCCGCTTTTTTTGTGACCAAAAAATCCTTCGCCTCAAAAGAGCGCGCCGCGATTTCTCCGGCTTCTAAAGCTAGATTAGTAATTTTTTCAATTTGTAATTTGGTAAAAAAATTAGACATTAACTTGCATCATTTGGGGTTGGTTTTGGCAAAAACTAATGGCAAGTAATTTAGTCATTCACGCCAGATATAACAAAAAAGATAAGTAGAATTCGTAGTTTAAACTGCACCTAAAAGAATGTGAATTTAGGTTTAATAATCGGAAGGAAAATATTTACAAAACTCTGTTAGTGAAGTTGGTGAAATTGCCGCTTAAGCTGTCTTGAGCCTAAATCAAAATCACTTACATCTGCCTTTGATTGATAATAGCTCATGTCAAAGAATCCTCTCGAACTCCGTCCAAATTCTGCAGAAAAATCAGGAAGAAAAAAGTGCTTAAATTTGGCTAAAATTAAAAGACAAAAACACAGCCTCAATGCTTGAGAATAAAGGTTTTATTCTAATAAAAGACCTTTGTGTTTAATGGTGAATATGCCGATCGTGTGATTGATTAAAGCGAGGCTAGAATTGTTTTTTCTTTCAACGTTTCTCTGAATGGATTTAGCATCGGAGCTTCTTTTATAATTCTCAATTTAAGACTTAAATTTCGGCGTTGATGAAAAGCTTAGTTTTGTGCTTGAGACCGTAAGTTTTAAAACCAACTTATAATGCTGTTGTGATTTTTTATTATCATCCAAATCAAAATTAATCATTTTAAGAATGACAGAAGTTTTTCCAGAAGTTTCATCAGTAACTCCAGAGCTGTTTAACAAAGATCCAGAAGTAACAATTACAGCAAGTCCAGAGGTGGTTGACAAAACAACCCTTAAGATAAGTCATGAAAATGATGATTTAAGAACTAAGCTTCAAAGAGACATGCGCAAGTGGGAAGCTACTTTGGCTAAGGGTAAGCAAACCGACGCAAAGATACTTGCTCTTAAAAAAACCTTACTACTACTCGGGTCATCGGGTATGGAAATTACTGGCGGAGCTGACAAAGACTCTATCTCTGCATCAAAAAACAAATTACCGATCGCGGAGTATTTGTCTGGACATATGGGTAGAGCTTACCTTGGCTTACCCGAAAAAGGTGCTGCTGAAACCTTAAAATGGATATCAGGAACAGGCGAAGTTATAAAGCCGCGCTTTGCAGCCACTCATGCCGGTAAGGTTGATTCTTCGGGAGATAAAAAAGAAGTAAAAGAAAAAAAATTAGGTTTTTTTCAAGCTGCTTTCTCTGGCATTGCTTCAATTGTGAATTCTACTTTTAGCTCTACTCCTAGAATTCACAATGGAATGGATGTGGCAATGGGCGGGAAAGGCAATATATTGGAAAGTGCCAAGAGTGAAAATCCAGAAGTTGGAAAAATTAAAGATGATGGCACCTGCGGACATGTTTATTTCAATGCTAACAGTGGAAAAAATGGCGATAGTTTGGGAATTGGTTTAGAGGGCACAGCTCCTGGAAAAACGGGATATCTTGGTTCCCATTCAATTACTGGATCAGCCGATGAATTTAGTGCGTTAGAAGGAGAGAAATTTGCCGTAAAATTTAACAAAAAAGCTCTAGCTTCTTACGGAAAAGAAACAGATTCCCAAAAAGTTAAAGAAGCGGTTCAAAAATTAAAAGATCACTTCGATTACAAAGGATCCTTTCTAAAAAGGCTTGGCTCCTTTTTTAATGGAAAAGCACTTTTGTCAAAAGATGATTTAGCCGAAACATGTGAAGCAGCTGGAATATTCCTTGTTGGCGGAGGTAAACAAATGCTAACTAAATTTGGTAAGCAATGCGTTGAAGCTGGAATAAAGCCGCAAGATAATTATGGAGGCGCTAAAATGATGGTTAGCCAAGAAACTTTAAAAGAGATAATGGCAACAAAGGATTCAGATATACCAAATGAAATAATTTATTTTAAACCTCAGAATTCTCCTCAGTGTTTTATTGCTCAAAAGCCTATTTATGAAGGTATAGAGTTAAAACCAGTTTTAAGAGATAATCCTCAATTTAGTCACGAAACATCAGTTGCCATCGGCACTTTTTATAATTCTGAAAGATTCACACCCCGTTCTGATTTTGATGCAGATATTATTAGACAGACTATTGAATTAATTGATAAGGGCAAGTTGGGTATTTTAGGAATAGATATCAATAATTTTGATGTTCTGAAAGATTTCGAAAAATTAAAATCCTCTTTGGATCCTTTTTCAGCTAAAGATCTAGGTGGTCGTCTAGGAATTACCGTTAAAAAAGATGATTTGATGGCATCTTTGGAGAAGATGAAGATGGTAGCAACTGCAATTGCCGAAGCTAAAGAAGGAGAATTTAGCACTGGGGGAAAATATCTTGAATTAGAGGATAAAGCTTTTGGAACTAAGAGGGCTGACTCTCTTCCAAGTTCCGAGATGTTTGTTGGTGAAGAAACTTCTAAAGAAGTTGCTAAAAAAGACAACGAACAACGGGCAATGCAACCAAGAACTTGGGCTGGTAGAATTAGATCGATTGTGGTGTCGTCGAGGGTGCATCCTGCACCATCTGAACCTGTAGTAAAAACAGATTCTCATTCACGTTAGTTAGCTTACTTTTATCCGCAAAATCAAACAATTCTGGCGCCAGATTAAACCAAAAAAATCATCGCCTTTTATTTCTTAGAAAAATGGGTTAAAAAAGCATTGAGGCTCGCAGGAATGAGATAATGGGAATTGAGATTGAGATCTCTAAGTCTTTAATTACGTCAATCGCCAGATAAGATTATTCCAAAAATCAAAGAGTGATAAAATCCTTCATCAGAGAGTTTTTATTTGATATTTTCCTTGGCACAATTGGCTTCAAATTCAGTAGAGAAGGAATATTCTCTGACTCTGTATCTTATAAAATTAAGAGATTAATTTCTGTCTGAGTATTTTGAAGTATTTTTGCAGCAAATGCTGATTTTAGCTGATAATTTTAGATCAGAATTTTTTATAAAAATTATTGGTCATTTTTAACTCGCCAACTTCTTTTTGCAGATTTTTGATTTGTTGTTCATTTTCTAGGGCTGCGTTTGGTGACCTCTTTATCGCAAAGGTTTTTTTAATTAAGATCCACCAACAACTCAATAAAACCCACTTTCTTTACTGATAAATTATTGCCAGAGAGACTTTGGGCTCTGATAAAATCTAAGTAAATTGTTTCACCTCCTTTTCTCGCTTTAAGAGTGTTCTGTTTTTTAAAGATGGAATGTAATTATTCTTCTGGTTTTTGGGCACGTTTTACTTCCAAGAATATTTAAAAATAGAACTCTAAATCTGGGAAAATTAAGTCTAGTTTTTGAGGGTCATAATCTCATAAAAAATAAAAACGCACCCGGATTATGCTGAAATCACAAACCTTCTTCTTTTCATTCTTGGCGCTGCCGCTCGCTTTTGTGGGTATTCCAATCTATCTCAATATCAGCGATTTTTATGCCAGAAAATTTGATATAAACCTTGTTACTATTGGCTTCTTGCTGATATTTATTCGCATAATTGATGCCCTGCAAGACCCGCTAATTGGTTATTTCTCCGACTCGCTTTCACAAAAAAAATTCAGCCGTAAAAAAATTATCCACTTCTCAACAAGCCTGCTATGTGTTGCGTTTTATTTGGTTTTTAATCCACCAGAATCACTCGATAAAAACTTTTCAACTTTGTGGTTTACCTGCTCTTTAATCGCTACTTACACATGCTTTAATTTCGCTATCATAAATTTTGAATCTCTTGCCGCGATTATCGCCAAAAATGATGAGCAGCGAATTTTGATTAACTCTTTTAAAGAGATGTTTGGCGTCATAGGAATGATTCTAGCTTTTCTACTTCCAGTAATTTTTGCTCAATTTTTTCACATAGATTCTGATTATATCTACACGGCACTAAGCTTTGTTTTCGCGGCTCTTATTCTGCTGGCAACCTTTGGATTTTTTTCCAAAGTAAAAATTCACGAAAAAGCCGAAAATCCTCACAAAAAATCAAAGATCGAATTTTTTAAGATTTTTCATGATAAAAGTTTTCTGGCCTTCTTGGGAATTTTTCTTCTAAACGGAATAGCCGTAAGTTTACCGGCGGCAAACTTAAATTTTTATGTTCGTGACGTTCTGCAAATGGAAGAAAGTCTTGGTTTGTTTTTATCGCTCTATTTTCTTTCCGCTTGTTGCTTCATTCCTTTTTGGAAATATCTCGCAAATAGATTTGGAATTATTCGCTCGTGGATTATTTCTATCTCTGGATCAGTTTTAACATTCTCTTTTGCCTATTTCTTAACTTCTGAGAATGCAGTTTATTTCTACCTTGTTTGCTTTTTTTCCGGAGCTTTTTTGGGAGCTGATTTAATCATGCCCCCAACAATTTTAGCCAAAATAACTTCTGAGAAAAAAGAGATGACATCATCTTATTTTGCCTGGTGGAATTTGATGACAAAAATGAGTTTGATGATCGCCGCCTCAACTAGTTTAATTTTTCTTGGATTGTCGGGATACAAGCCGGGATCACTAGTATCAGAAGGCACGGTTGGCATTTCTTTTTTTTACGCCCTACTGCCCTGTATTTTGAAAACTTTAACAATTTTTAATCTTATTTTTTTTACAAAAAAATTCCCAATTTATGAAACTTAAAATTATCGCAACCATTATGTCTCTAAACTTATTATTCGGATGCTCTTCTGCTATTGATCCAAAAATTTACACAAAAAACTCACCAAAACTCGATATTAGAAATTACCTAAATGGCCCGCTTGAGGCGCAGGGAATTCTTCAAAATCGTAGCGGCGAGGTAATTAAAACTTTTACCGTAAAAATGATCGGTACCTGGAAGGAAAATGAAGGAAGACTCGAGGAGGATTTTATTTTCTCTGATGGCAAAACTGATCGTCGCATTTGGGAAATTAAGCTTTCTGATGATAATAATTTTACCGCCAAAGCGCATGACACTGTAGGCATTGCAAAAGGTGAGCAATATGGCAATGCCATGAAAATGGATTATGTTTTGAAGGTGGATGTTGACGGTAAGAAGTATGACATTCGCTTAATTGATTGGATCTATCTCGTTGATGAAAAAACTGCGATTAACGTCTCTCAAATGACTAAATTTGGTTTTCGTGTAGGAACACTCTCCATCTCGTTTAAAAAACTCTAAATTCTTGTTAAAATCTCCGATCACAATTTTTTGGTTTCGTCGCGATCTTAGGCTTTGGGATAATGCTGCACTTTGGAGTGCTTTAAAATCAGGCTCTTCTGTTTTGCCGATTTTTATTTTTGATCGCAAAATCTTGGACAAGCTTACAAACAAAAGAGATGCTCGGGTTTTATTTATTCATCAGGAAGTTACTCGTTTAAAAAGCGAGTTAGAGGTTTTTGGATCTTCTCTTAAAATTTTTTACGGCAATCCGTTGGAGGTTTTTGAAGAGCTGCTGAGTGATTACAAAATTAACGCAGTATTTGCGAATCGCGATTATGAGCCATACGCAAGGAATCGCGATAAAGAAATTTACGAATTGCTAAAGGCCAAGGGAGTTGATTTTAAAGGCATCAAAGATCATGTAATCTTTGAAAAAGATGAGATTTTAAAAGATGATAAGAAGCCCTACATAATGTTTACGCCATATGCCAGTAGGTGGAAGAAGGTTGTGAATGATTTTTATCTCAAATCTTACCAAAGCGAAAATTATCAAAAAAATTTTCTGCGCTGCTCCCCGTTTTCTTTGCCGAAGATTTCTGAAATGGGCTTCAAAGATTTTGATTTTCTCCTTTTTCCGGAAAGAAAAATCGATTTAGAAATAATTTCTCAATATGCTTTAAACCGTGATTTTCCAGCCGTTAAAGGCACTAGTCGTTTAAGTCTCCATCTAAGATTTGGAACAGTCAGCATCCGCCAAATTTGCCGAGCCGCTATCATTCAAAGCGACAAGTGGCTTGATGAATTAATTTGGCGCGATTTTTACCAGATGATTATTTATCACTTTCCTTACTCTGCCGAAAAATCATTTAAGGCAGGCTATGACCATATTAACTGGAATAATGATCCTCTAGATTTTCAAAAGTGGTGCGAAGGCAAAACTGGTTATCCGAT
>CANNMN010000025.1 GCA_947505885.1 Rickettsiales bacterium | reverse complement strand
TAATTTCTCGCGCAACTTGCGAATGTCGGCGGTTTTTTTCTTAGCTAATTCAGCAATTCTTTCGTCAGAAAATCCGAGTTTTTTTAGCTGTAAAATTCCAAATTTATCTTTCGGCAAACCTTTTTTGATCAGCACCGATTCTGCATCGATTATCTTTTTAATTTCACGCACAAACCACGGATCAAAGCTGGTAATTTTGCAAATTTCTTCGACAGAAATTTTGTAACGCAATGCCTGCGCGATACGAAGTACGCGGTCTGGCACTAAATCCGGCAAAGATTTTTTGATCGCTTTTTGATTTTGCACCAAAGTATTTTTTTCAGCAAAGCCATCAATTGGCGGCGCGTTAAATCCAGTCAAGCCAATCTCAAGAGAACACAGAGCTTTTTGCATTGATTCTGCAAAATTACGCCCCATTGCCATTGCCTCACCAACTGAACGCATAGCACTTGAAAGAGTTGGCTTTGATTCGTTAAATTTTTCGAAAGTGAAGCGAGGAATTTTCGTTACAACATAATCGATTGTAGGTTCAAATGAAGCTGGAGTAACTTCGGTGATGTCGTTTTGAATTTCGTCAAGAGTGTATCCAATTGCTAATTTTGCCGCAATTTTGGCGATTGGGAATCCCGTCGCTTTTGAAGCAAGGGCCGAAGAGCGCGACACGCGCGGGTTCATTTCGATTACAACTAAACGGCCATCTTTTGGATTAACAGCGAATTGCACATTTGAACCACCGGTTTCAACTCCAATTTCGCGCAAGACGGCAATTGAAGCATTACGCATTTTTTGATATTCTTTGTCGGTCAAAGTTAGCGCTGGCGCAACGGTGATTGAATCACCGGTGTGAACACCCATCGGATCAACATTTTCAATAGAGCAAACTATGATCGCATTGTCTTTACGATCGCGAATTACTTCCATCTCATATTCTTTCCAACCAAGAAGTGATTCATCAATTAGCACCTCATGTGTTGGGGAAATGTCTAGTCCGTAGGCTACGATTTCTTTAAATTCTTCTACCGTGTTAGCAATGCCGCCGCCAGATCCACCAAGGGTAAAGGAAGGACGAATAATTGCCGGCAGGCCAACTTTTTTTAGAGCTTTCATCGCATCTTCCATCGAATCTACGACGGTATTTCTCGCTACTTCCAAACCAATTTTGGCCATTGCGACGTTAAATTTTTTTCTATCTTCAGCTTTCTCGATCGCTTCTGGATCTGCGCCAAGCATTTTCACGCCATATTTTTTGAGCACGCCATTTTTATACAAAGCCAGTGCGCAGTTAAGCGCAGTTTGCCCGCCAACAGTTGGCAGAACTGCTTCTGGTCTTTCTTTGGCAATAATTTTTTCAACCGCTTCTGGAGTAATCGGTTCGATGTAAGTCGCATCAGCCATTTTGTGATCAGTCATGATCGTGGCAGGATTTGAATTCACCAAGATGACTCGGTAACCCTCTTCTTTCAAGACTTTACAGGCTTGCGTTCCGGAATAATCAAATTCGCAAGCTTGTCCGATTACGATCGGACCAGAGCCGATTACTAGAATTGATTTAACGTTTATTTTTGGCATTTTTTTTACATTTCATCATTGCGAAGGAAGTAGCTAAGCGGCAATCCATTTACTCTGAATTTCTTTGCTACTCTCGCAATGAGGGTTTTTAGATTTTTGATTTTTTAATCAGTTCAATGAATTGCTTAAAAAGGTATCTGCTGTCATGTGGCCCAGGAGAGCTTTCCGGGTGATATTGCACAGAAAAAGCTGGAGAATTTTTTAAACGAATTCCTTCGATCGTTTTGTCAAAAAGCGAGATGTGAGTCACTTCAATATTAGCTAAAATTTCTTGAGGAATTTTTTTATCCGAAACGCAAAAGCCGTGATTTTGGCTGGTGATTTCAACCGCACCGGTCAGCAAATTTTTTACTGGATGATTAGCGCCGCGATGACCTTGAAACATCTTTACCGTTTTAAGCCCAGCCGCAATCGAGAGCAATTGATGTCCCATACAAATTCCAAAAATTGGTAATTTATTTTCAAGAATTTTTTTGATTACTGGAACCGCGTATTTTCCTGTCGCTTCAGGATCTCCGGGCCCATTCGACAAAAATACTCCATCCGGTTTGTGCTTCATGATTTCCGCAAAAGATGATTTTGCTGACAGGACAACGACCTTAAAACCGTGATCTGCGAGGCAATTTAAAATATTTTCCTTCACTCCATAATCGATCACCACAGCTTTGTAACCATGAGAAAATTTTTGCGCTTCAACCTTGGCGATAGAAATGGTTTTTGTTTTCCAGGTGTAGGATTTTTTTGTTGAAACAATTGAGCAAAGCTCTGCACCACTTAAGTCGGGAAGTTTTTTAATTTTGTCTGCGAGTTTTTTTGTATCGATTTCTTTGCCTTCAGGAAAATAAGAAATGATCACATTTCCCGCGCCTTTTTTTCTGATGTAACGAGTGATTGCACGAGTATCAACGCCACAAATTCCAATTAGTTTATTTTTTACTAACCAAGAATTTAGTGAACCTTTGCTGCGAAAATTTGAATCAAGAGTGATGTCTTCACGAACTACCAAGCCGCAAGCAAAAACTTTCTGCGCTTCAGCATCATCGATATTACAACCAACGTTACCAATATGTGGAAAAGTGAAATTGATGATTTGCCCAGCGTAAGATGGATCAGTTAAAATTTCTTGGTAGCCGGTGATTGAGGTGTTAAAACAGATTTCTCCGATTGTTTCACCTTTCTTGCCGATTCCTTTACCCAAAAAAAAACTGCCATCTGCAAAGCAGAGGACAGTGTTGAGATTCTTATTAGATTTGATCTTCATTTTAGGATTTTTAATGAGCCACCTCGAATTTCTCTAGTGGCGGCGTTTGAGGCCATGCTTCGAAAAGCTCAGCATGGCCTCAATTTAATTAGTTATTGTAATACATTTCGAATTCCACTGGATGCGGCATTTGTTCGTAACGCTCAACTTCTTTCATTTTCAAGGAGATGTAAGCGTCAATTTGATCGTTAGTGAAAACGTTACCAGCAAGCAAGAATTCGCGATCTTTATCAAGCGCAATTAATGCGTCACGAAGCGAGCGAGAAACTGTTGGGATCTTCTTCAATTCTTTTTCTGGAAGATGGTAAAGATCTTTGTTTCTTGGCTCACCAGGGTGAATTTTATTCTTCACCCCATCAAGTCCGGCCATAAGTAGAGCGGCGCAAGTTAAGTAAGGATTAGATGCAGGATCTGGAAAACGAGTTTCAATTCTACGCGCTTTTTCGTTAGTAACGTGCGGGATACGAATTGAAGCTGAACGATTTTTTGCTGAGTAAGCCAAAAGAACCGGGGCTTCGTAACCAGGAACCAAGCGCTTGTAGCTGTTTGTTGTGGCGTTAGAAAAAGCGTTGATTGCTTTTGCATGCTTGATGATTCCGCCAATGTAAAACAAAGCTAATTCAGACAAGTTCGCGTGATCATTTCCTTGGAAAAGATTTTCACCATTTCTCCAGATTGATTGATGAACGTGCATTCCAGAACCGTTATCAGCGAAGATTGGTTTTGGCATGAAGGTCGCAGTTTTGCCGTAAGCTTGGCAAACATTGTGAACAACATATTTGAATTTTTGAATATTGTCTGCGGTGCTCGTTAAGGTGTCATATTTGAAACCGATTTCGAATTGCGAATTAGCAACTTCATGATGATGCAATAGCGGAGTTAGGCCAACTGCGCGCATGGTTTCAACAATTTCAGAACGAAGATCTTGCCCAGAATCAAGAGGGGTTGAATCGAAATAAGCGCCTTTGATTTGAGATCTGCGACCAAGATTTCCACCTTCAATTACTTTGCCTGAATTATGCGGAGATTCTTCGGAATCAATTGAGTAAGAATTTCCGTGAGTACCCGTTTGGTAACGAACATCGTCAAATACAAAAAACTCTGGTTCCGGACCAAAATAAGCAACGTCGCCAATTCCGCTTTCTCGTAAATATTCTTCAGCTTTTTTTGCAGTGTTGCGTGGGTCGCGATCGTAGCGAGAATTAGTTGTTGGTTCGAAAACATCACAAATCAAAACTAGAGTTGAATGAGTTGTGAATGGATCAAGAAAAGCAGAATCAAGTTGCGGTAACATGATCATGTCTGATTCGTTAATTTCTTTCCAAGCTCCTACTGATGAGCCGTCGAAAGCGACTCCTTTAACTAGCTCTTCTTCACCAACTGCATCTGCGCAGTGAGAAATATGCAGCCACTTACCAGAAAAATCAGAGAAGCGAAAATCAACAAATTTAATGTCGTCATTCTTGATTCTTTCGAGAATGGCTGAAGCCTTTGCAGAATCTGTTGCAGACGAAAAAGCCTCAGGGGGGAAAGTTTTTGCTTTACTCATGATTTAAAACCTAAAAATATTTGGAGAGACGTTTGGGGAGAAAGACACAACTAAACAACATACCCCGACATATTTTCCGGGCACATTTTCGGTTGCGCTCGGGAAAGTTAAATTAAAATTACCTCGCGTAAAATCAAAACAATAATGAACAAAAAAACTAAAAAAATTTTAATCGGCTCAGCCGTTGCTTTCGTAATTTTTTTTGGCGCGATGTTTACCGTCGATCAAAGACAACAGGTTTTAATTTTACAATTTGGCGAGCCAATTCGTACCATTAAAAGCCCGGGCATTAAGTTTAAAATTCCACTTCTGCAAGATGCAGTTTTCTTCGACAAGCGTATCATTGATTTAAGTATCGCCGAACAAGAAGTTATCGCTTCCGACCAGAAGCGCCTTATCATCACCGCCTTCGCCAAATATCAAATTATCGATCCACTAAAATTTTATACGACAGTCGGAAATAATTACGGACTTTCAAGCAAGCTATCTGGGATTCTTGATTCAAGCCTGCGCCAAGTAATTGGCGAAGTTACTTTGAGCGAATTACTCACTGAAAATCGCGGCGATGTAATGAAAAAAATTAAAGAAGTAGTCAGCACATCTTCAGAAATTTTTGGCATTAAAATAGTTGATGTGCGCGTTATGCGCGCTGATTTGCCGAAAGAAAATTCTGACGCAATTTATGCTCGCATGCAAACCGCACGTGAAAAAGAAGCGCGCGAAATCAGGGCCAATGGCGCGGAAGAAGCACAAAAAATTCGTGCCGAAGCTGACAAAGAAAAAACAATTATCCTTGCCGAAGCAAAAAAGAAATCAGATTTAACGAGAGGAAATGGCGAAGCAGAAGCGATAAAAATCTATGCCTCATCTTTTGGACGCGATCCAGAATTTGCTGATTTTTACCGCTCGATGATTGCTTACAAAACTGCTTTTCAACCAGAAAAAACCAAAATGATTATTTCACCAGACAGCGAATTTTTTAAATATTTTAACAGCGCTAAATAACCAAGCCATTCTACCGCGTTATTGCGAGGAAAGAAGCTAAGTGGCAGAATCCAGAATAATAATGGCTGCCACTTTGCACCACAATGACTAGGCTAGTTTTGCAGAAAAAAAACCTTCTTTAAGAACTAAATTTATGAGAAAACTTACCTTAGCCTTAAGTTTATTTTTATTCTCTTCACAAGCTTTCGCTGAAAATAAAAAAGCGGTAGAAGTTCCTTCTAAACCAGTCGTGATGGCTAGTTTTGCTGATGTTGTTGAAGATTTAATTCCAAGCGTTGTTAATATTTCTGCAACTCAAGAAGTGCAGACCGGCAATGTGACTGTTGATCAAATTGTTCTTGGCGAATTACCAAAAACCCCGCTTTTCGATGATTTGCGCAAACAACTCGAGGAGCAATTTCGTAGCAACGGTTCGAAGAAAAAGATTTCTTCAATCGGTTCGGGATTCATCGTTTCAAAAGATGGCTTTGTCGTCACTAACAATCACGTAATTGAAGAAGCTGATGAAATTACAGTGGCCCTTGATGATGGCTCAAAACACAAAGCCAAAGTAATTGGTGTCGATAAAAAAACCGACATCGCCTTGCTTAAAATTAATCCCGAAAAAGAGTTGAAAGCAGTAAAGTTTGGCGATTCAACTAAGGCGCGAATTGGTGATTGGACAATCGTCGTCGGCAATCCTTACGGCCTTGGTGGATCAGTTTCTGTCGGCATAGTTTCAGCTCGTGGCCGCGACATTAATAATGGTCAGGGAGATGATTTTATCCAAACTGATGCGGCGATAAATAAAGGAAATTCCGGTGGCCCAATGTTTAACAGCAAGGGCGAAGTAATTGGGATGAGCACTGCAATTTTCTCGCCCTCTGGTGGTAATGTCGGCATTGGTTTTGCTACTCCTTCTTCAAATGTTACGCAAGTAATCAGGCAGCTAAAAGAAAATGGCGAAGTTACGCGAGGCTGGATCGGAATCTCTGTACAAGATGTTCCGGAAGATATCGCTGAATCAATGAAATTAGAAAAAGCACGTGGCGCATTCGTTGTCGACACGGTTAAAGGCGGACCAGCAGACAAGGCTGGAATTTTACCGACTGACATCATCCTAAAATTCCATGATCAAGAAATTACCGAAATGAAGCTTTTACCAAAAACAGTTTCGCAATATCCAATCGGCAGCAGCGCGAAAGTTGTGGTGTGGCGTCAAGGCAAAAACAAAACTCTCAAAGTCAAAGTCGAAAAGATGCGCGCAGAGCCCGTTAAAACTCCTGAGTCAAAAGTCTTGGAAAAGAAACAAGCTCTTAAACCTTCTGGTCAGCTTCTCGGGCTCGGACTCGCTGAATTCAAAAGCAAAATCAAAAAAGATAAAAACGAGTTAAATATCGAAGGAATTCTCGTTGTCGAAATTAATCCAAAATCAGAAGCAGCAGAAAAGGGAATCTTGGTTGGAGACATGATTATTTCGGCCAATCAAATACCGGTTAAGTCGATTGATCATCTCAAGGAAATAATCGAAGAAACTACAAAAACTACTAAAAAACTTTTTGTCTTTGCGAGACGCGGGGACTCTAATTACGCGCTTGTGCTAAATATCGGAAATTAAAAATTGTAAAAACTGCTGTTCGAAATGAGTCAGGAATAGACAAGATTATAAGACATATTTTCTTGGTCCCGACTTCGCTCGACCGGCAAAAATTCTACTCCCGCTCCACTTCCACAATCTTTCTCGAAATTCGCAGCGCTGATAGAATATCCTCCAGGTGATCCAAGCTTTTTACCTCCAAATCAATCGCCATTTCAAAAACATCAGCTGAGCGATTGGTAGTTCTAATGTGAGTAATGTTAACCTGCTTCTTGGCAATAATGCTGGTAACATCAGCAACGCCGCCACTTTTATTTTCAACAACAACTCTGATTCTGCAGGCGTAAAGCTCGTCGCCAATTTCATCTTCACTCTTCCAACAAACATCGAGAATACGCTGCGGCAGAAGCACAAGGCTTTTTAGATTGTGGCAAATTTGACTGTGAATTGTTACGCCAGTTCCGGTGTTAATGATGCCAATAATTGGATCGCCCGGAATAGGGTTGCAGCAGCCAGCGTAACGCATCGCCATGCCAGAAACTAATCCTTCGATCGCGAGTGAATAATCTGATTTTCTTTGTTTTTCGTCGAAATTTTTTGCCCCGGAGTTTTTTGCCTCGTAGTTTTTTGCCCCGGAATTTTTTGCCCCAGAATTTTTTGAATTACTTAGCTTAGTTTCTTCGTGAAAATCTGGGTAAATTGCTTTTACTACATCTTGACGCAAAACCACGCCCTCCGCTACTTTAACACATAAATCAGCAACAGATTTTTTCTGAAAATTTACTAAAATTTTTTCTAAAATCTTGTCGGTGATTTCAAGATTTCTCGCCGCAAAAAATTTATTTAAAATCGTTCGACCGAGTGCCTGATATTCATCAAATTTTTCGCTACGAATAAAATGTTTAATCGCTGAACGCGCCTTAGAAGTTTTAGCAAATTGCAGCCAATTCGGCGAGGGCTTGGCATTCTTTGAAGTAGAAATTTCAACTTGATCACCATTCTCGAGCCTTTGTCTGAGAGGTGCGATCACGCCATTTATTTTCGCCGAAATACACCCATTACCCACTTCAGAATGCACAGAGTAAGCAAAATCAATCACCGTTGCGCCAAGCGGCAAATTAAAAATATCACCATTCGGGGTAAAGCAAAAAACTTCGTCTTTGTGCAGAGAAAGCTTGTAATCCTTCATTGCTTCAGCCGAAGTTTCAGCGTTTTCAAAAAGACTGATCAGCTCTCGAATCCAGAGATATTGGTCGTTCTCTTTGCTGGTTTTTAATACCGATCCTTTCGCAGTTTTTCCAAATTTTTCTTTGTACTGCCAATGCGCCGCAACCCCTAATTCCGAGATTTCATGCATGCTTCTGTCGCGAATTTGGATTTCAATTTTTTTGTTGAAAGGCCCAAGAATTGCAAGATGCATCGACTGGTAGCCATTATCTTTCGGCGTGCTGATGTAATCTTTGAAAGTGCCAGGAATCATATTGTAGTGAGAGTTAACAACCCCAAGTACGCGATAACATTCACCGATATTTTTTACCACAATGCGAAAGGCCATGATGTCGTGAAGATTGTGGAAGCTGATATTTTGCTTCTTCATCTTCAGCCAAATCGAGTAAGGTTTTTTTTCGCGGCCAGAAATTTCATGTTCAACATTTTCTAAGCACAAAACGCGCTCGAGATCTTCGAGAATTTTTTCGGTAAGATTTTTATCTTTTTCGCGTAGCTCGTTGAGCTTCTCAATTATCTGACTTCTTGCTTCGAGATCTAAAATCTCGAAAGAAAGTTCTTCTAATTCATCTTTGATTTTATTGAGACCGATGCGCCCTGCGAGCTGTGCGTAAATTTCTAAACTCTCGCGCGCTTTCTTGGCTTTTTTCTCTTGCGACGGCACGTAAAACATGGTGCGCATGTTGTGCAAACGATCAGCAAGCTTAACGATTAACACGCGAATATCTTCCGACATCGCCAAAGTTAATTTACGAAAACTTTCAGCGACGCGTTCGTTAGTTGGAACAGATTCAATTTTACCCAGCTTGGTTACGCCATCAACAAGCTTAGCAATTTCTTCACCAAATTCTTTTTCGATTTCAGCAAGAGTAACGTCGGTGTCCTCAGCAACATCGTGCAAAAGCGCGGTTACGATTGACTCTTGGTCGAGTTTGAGTTCGGTTAAAATTTCTGCGACAGCAACGGGATGAGAAAAATATGGATCGCCGGAATGGCGCTTTTGACTGCCGTGAGAATCTTTGGCAAAGATGTAGGCTTTTTGGATTAGGGCTTCGTTGAGATTGGGGTGGTAAGAGCGAAGTTTGGTGATTAACTCAGGACAGGAGAGCATCTAAAAATGTCACCCAAGCCCGTTAAAAACAATCTTTAACAGGCTTAGTGAGACTAATCGTCAACTTGAATATTTTCGCTAACGAAAGTGTTGTCTTTCAGTTCGATGTTTGATTCAGCTTCTTCTTGAATGCTTTCAACAACTTCTTCGCCAACTCCAACAACTTCGATAAGGCCGCGATTTCTAATGGTGCGAGTGATGCTTCTTTTAACAGCATCGATGTCGATTAAATGTTCAGCAATTTCGCGAAGCGCAACTACCGCTGGCTTCTCGTTGCGATCAAGCGTTGTCGGTGCACCAGACAAAATGCTTTTAGCACGATTGCTCGCAATTAAACAAAGTTCAAAACGATTTGGAACGACTGTAACGCAGTCTTCAACGGTAATTCTTGCCATTGCTTTGAGAGATTTTAGATTGGAAGGAAAGAGCTGCGCAACCTACATCAGCGCCGCTTTGCAAATCAACTAAAAAAATGACAATTACAATTCACTCAAATGACGATTTCGTCAAAATGCGCGCTGCTGGAAAACTGGCCGCAGAAATTTTAGATTTCGTAAAACCTTTTATTCAGGACAAAACAACGACCGACGAGCTCAATAAACTTTGTCACGACAAGATTATTGCAAGTGGTGCGATCCCTGCCCCGCTTAATTACAGAGGCTTTCCAAAATCAATTTGCACTTCGGTTAATCACGTTGTTTGCCACGGAATTCCGAGCGAAAAACCTCTGCGCGACGGCGACATTTTGAACGTTGACGTAACTGTGATTGTCGATGGCTGGCACGGCGATTCGAGCCGAATGTATTTCGTTGGCGAGCCTTCAATAAAAGCAAAAAGATTAGTACAAGTCACGAGAGATTGCATGATGCTTGGTATCGACCAAGTTAAGCCTGGAGCGCGTTTAGGAGATATTGGTTACGCAATTCAAACTTACGCTGAGAAAAATGGCTTCTCGGTTGTGCGCGATTACTGCGGTCACGGAATCGGTAAAATTTTTCACGCCGAGCCGAGCGTTTTACACTACGGCAAAAAAGGAAATGGATTGATCCTGGAAGAAGGAATGTTTTTTACTGTTGAGCCGATGATCAATGCTGGCAAGCACGAAACAATCTTAAGCAAGCATGACGGCTGGACAGTGACAACACGAGACAAATCACTTTCCGCACAATTTGAACATACGATTGGCGTGACAAAAAATGGGTTCGAGATTTTTACTGAAACGAATTGAATCAATTTTTTTGCACAATGCGAAAAAATCTTTACTTGGTAGCGCTCAAAACTCTGTGTTAAATTTCTTTTTGGGGCAAATCCGATTTCAGCCTGCCTGCAAAAAACATGTCTAACTGCCCTACAATCAAGCTTTAGTTCTAAACTGGGATTAACCGCTTCTTGCTGATATTTTTTATGTTTAAAAAGATCAGCTTTTCAGAGCTGTCTGACTAGTGAAAGAGCCCCTCGCCTTTTTAACCTTGCTCACTTGCCTCTGAAATCCTTCAATAATATTTGTGGTGTAAATCATCCTTCTGATCTCACTTTAATAGCGGAAGTAAGCTTAAAGATTATGCCAATTAATTATTCCAAGATTTAATCACCAACGCATATTTTTTACTCCATTTTGCTTCAAGATTTTCTAACTCAGATTCTGCCAAATTCTTGCTGTTAGCCTTTTACAAAAGCTTGAGGTCAAACATAAATCTCTTCTGATCCTTATCGACAATGTATTTTAGGCTATTCTTAATCTGATGAATCACGCAAAGCTGAATTTCCGCTCTCCGAAATATCGCCGCAAT
>CANNMN010000024.1 GCA_947505885.1 Rickettsiales bacterium | reverse complement strand
ACCGTTAGTTAAGCAATGACCCTAACCGCTGGTTAAAAAATTACCCCAGCCTCTGGTTGAGCGAAGGCGAAACCAAGGATGGTTCCTGCCGAGCAGATCTAAAAAATTGCAGCAGGATTTTCCTTGGTTTCGACTTCGCTCAACCAGCGGAAAAAACTACTGCCACCAGCATGATCGGATTTGCAACTTCTTTCTCTGCGTTTACGTAAAACCTAAGATAAAAAATGAACGTGTGGACTGGGTTACAAACCGATTCCAGCGTTGGGTCGTTGACTAGTAAGGATGAAATAAAATTAAAAAATTAGATAAATATGTTATTAGAATATTTGAATGCATTTTTTACCGCGGTGGCTGCAGTAGGTGCATCTATGGCTGCTTTCGCTGCACTGAAGCAGTGTAAAAAAATGAAAGAAATTGCCGAGTCTTCGAATAAGACGCTACTTTTTGAAAAGCGTTTTGAGGACTATTCATCTCTTAAAAAAATTTTGATTACGGCGCGTACTCAGCAACAGTCATACATAGAGTGGTGGAATAATATTTGGACTCCCCTTGGAATGATTTTATCTCGTAGTAAATTTTTGTTTGGAGATGAGGTTTATAATTGTGTACAAGATCTTAATCAGGCTGTCCAAGAAAGTAGAAGGATTTGTGATAAAGATCACGGTAATGCGAAAAATTTGATAAAATTATCAAAAGAAAAGAGTGATAAAAAATTGATTGAGCTAGATAACTTTTTTCAAAAAAAACTAGACGAAATCGAGAAGGTTTTTTCTCCATATCTTAAGATTTGAGTAAGAAAACTCGACCCTGCGCAGGACGAGTTTTGCAAACCCCTCCTTACCTTCAGTGCCAAAATCAACAAAATAAAATCGCCACTAAAGTTAAATTCATCACACCAAACTAATCCAAAAATCCAACGAGGCCCAAATGCCAAAAAACCTCATCAACCAAGGATTCAAGCAGCACCTTTATTTCATCGCGCCGATAATTTGAAATTGTTTGGATCTTGGATCTGGTTTTGGAATAAAATGCGAAATCCTAACCGCTGGTTAAGCAATTACCCCAAACGCTGGTTGAAAAATCATCTCAGCCGCTGGTTGAGCGAAGTCGAAACCAAGGATTGCTTCTGCCGTGCAGATTTAAACAACTGCAGCAGGAATCTTCCTTGGTTTCGACTTCGCTCAACCAGCGGTTGGAGCAATTGTTCAAACAGCAGTTGGGTCAATTGCTTAACTAGGAAGAATTAGCTCAGGCTTGAATCAAGAATGTAAATTACAAAATTGATTTCACGCTGCGTTCGCAATGACCAACATTAGAATTAATAAATGATCAATTTCAAAATTCTTACTCTCTTCCCCGAACTCTTCCCAGGGCCTCTTGCTGCTTCAGTTACGGGTTCGGCGCTTGCGAAAAGATTGTGGGCGATTGAGGCGATTAATATTCGCAATTTTGCGTTTGATGAGCGGGGAACTGTGGATGATACGCCCTACGGTGGCGGGGCCGGGATGGTGTTGAAAGCGGATGTTGTTGCAGAGGCGATTGAAAAAACCCAAGGGGAAGTGATTAGTAAAAAAATAATTTATCTCTCGCCGCGCGGAAAAGTTTTTAATCAAAAAATTGCGCAGGAATTAGCTAAAGAAGAAGAAATAACCATTCTCTGCGGACGCTACGAAGGCGTTGATCAGCGCGTGTTAGACGAATTTGAAATCGAAGAAATTTCCATCGGTGATTATGTTTTATCGGGCGGAGAAATTGCTGCTTATGTTTTTATCGACGCGATTTTGCGTAATGTTTCCGGGGTACTTGGAGCGAATGAATCCTTGTCTGAAGAATCTTTCAGCGGCGAATTTGAAAAACTTTTAGAATATCCGCATTACACCAAGCCGGCAGAATGGAGGGGTCGAAAGGTTCCAGAAATTTTGACGCAAGGACATCACGCAAAAATTAATCAATGGCGCAAAGAGCAGGCGATTGAGCTGACTAAAAAAATTCGTCCAGATTTGTTAAAATCTTAATGTTTGAAATGACGTGTTTCGATAAAATAAAGGGCGATTCCTTTTTCGTCAGCTTTGGCAATTACTTCTTCGTCGCGCATTGATCCGCCTGGTGCAATGATGGCTTTTATGTCGTAAGAAGCAGCGATTTCAATGTTATCGGCGAAGGGGAAAAAGGCGTCGGAAGCTAAAAATTTTTCGCCTCCCAAAGATTCATTTTTAAATTCTAAAGATTTTTTGCAGGCAATTTCGCAAGCGTCGACACGATTCATTTGACCAGCGCCAACGCCCACTGTTTGGAAATTTTGTACGACAGTAATCGCGTTTGATTTTACATGTTTGCAAACAGACATCGCGAAAATTAATTGCTCAATTTCTGCATCACTCACTGATTTTTTGCTGACTAATTTTAGATCATTTTTAGTGATTATTTTTTGATCTAAATCTTGAACTAAAAAGCCGCCCGACACTGATTTTATTTGAGTTTCTGCGCTTTTTTTGAAGTCAGCCAAAAGCACGCGTAGATTTTTTTTCGCCGCTAAAATTAACCTTGCTTCTTCGGAAATTTCCTTCGCGATTATTACCTCGAAGAACATTTTTGCGAGCTCTGTTGCCAAGGCTTCGTTGATCTTGCCATTTAGCGCGACAATGCCACCAAAAGCAGATTTTGAATCAGATGAAAGCGCGCGCGTGTAGGCCTCGAGTAAGTCTGAGCCAATCGCAGTTCCACAAGGATTTGCGTGTTTAATAATTGCGCAGGCAGGTTTTTCAAACTCCAAAACTAAATTGTAAGCCGCATCGGAATCGTTAAGATTATTATAACTAAGCTCTTTTCCTTGCAGCTGTTTTGCGCCGACAATTCCAGAATCTCTCGTTGCGTAAAGCGCTGCTTTTTGGTGCGAATTTTCGCCGTAGCGTAAGTTTTGTTTGAGAGTTCCACTCACACATAAATCTGATTTGTTAAACCAGTTGGAAATCGCGATGTCGTAATCGGCGATATTTTTAAAAGCTTGCGCCGCCAGAGATTTTCTGAATTCAAACGACGTTGCTCCAGAATTACTTTTCATCTCAGCGATCAAATTCTCATATTGCCCAACCGAAGTAATTACGGTTTTGTAAGCAAAATTTTTCGAAGCCGAACGCACCATCGCCGGACCACCAATGTCGATATTTTCAATGATTTCTTCTTCGTCATTTGTCTTGGCAACTGTCTCAACGAATGGGTAAAGATTTATTATGAGCAAGTCGATCGATTCGATTTCATGCTCTTTCGCAGCTAGCGCATGTTCTGCATTATCAAGAACCGCAAGTAGGCCGCCATGAACTTTTGGATGCAAAGTTTTAACGCGCCCATCCATCATTTCTGGAAAGCCGGTGAAGTCAGAAATATCTTTTACTGGAATTTTTTGCTCCGCCAAAAGTTTGCGCGTGCCTCCGGTGGAAATTAATTCAACTCCTTGTGAAGACAGGAATTTAGCGAGTTCAATGATATTAGTTTTGTCTGAAACGGAAATGAGACAGCGCGATATTTTTTGGAAATTAGGCATTAATTATTTTTAAAATTTTTTGAAAACCTTCTTCAATCGAGAGGTTTCCGTTGTTGATGATGTGGGCGTCGGAAGCAATTTTGAGTGGGGCATCTTGGCGATTAAAATCATTCTCGTCACGTTTTTTTAACTGCGCTAAAATTTCTTCGTAAGCTGTCGTTTTTAATTGATTGAAGCGGCGTTTGGCGCGGATTTCGACATCGGCAGTGACAAAAAATTTATAGTCGGCATCTGGACAAATAACCGTCGTAGTGTCTCGCCCGTCAAGCACTGCGCCCTCTTCTGATTTAGCAAAATTACGCTGAAAATCAAAAAGTGCCGCACGGATTTTTGGATTTTTAGCAATCACCGAAGCAACAGCACCAACATCTTCACTGAAAAGATTTTCGTTCTCTAAGTCTTTCTCAGAAATATTTTTTACCAACCCCTCAACATTTTCTTGATCAATTTTTTGTTCAATAACTCGCAAAGCCAAAAGCCGATAAAGCGCGCCAGTATTGAGATAAGGCAGGTTAAAATGTGTGGCGAGTTTCTTTGCCAAAGTTCCTTTTCCCGAAGCTGAAGGACCATCGATTGCGATTATAAGCGGTTTTTTCATGACTTACTTTTTTCTTTTTAAATTATTTTTTCTCATCCCGCGTTATCAGTGGCTCTGATCATTACGAGCAATTTCTTGAAATGATTCAAAGTCACGTATTTATTGTTTTTACAAGATTCTTCCACCCGTCATCCTCGCGAAGGCGGGGATCCAGGAGGATTAGTTGCTTAATCCGATACTTTATCCTTCATCCTCGCCTTCGCGAGGATGACTAGGTACTTTTTGCGCTAAAATTTGTGATTAGTAATTTCTTTCCTAGAGTCTTTGGTGTTGTCGCCCTTCGAAAGGCTCAGGGTGACGCTTTATGTTCTAGTAAAAATGTTCAAACAACTTTTCCGCCACCTATTTTTATTTCAAAATTTCGAAAAAAATTTTCGTTTTTTTGCGCCATTTTCTTTTGCAACCTTTGCAATTTTTTTGGCCTTGGCAATTCCTTCGATTCTAAATTCTCCAAATGATTACCAGCAAAGCAATGCTGTGCTAATAATGTATGTGCATGTTCCAGCGGCTTGGATGGCACTTTTGATTTATACGTTGCTCGCCATCTTTAATCTCTCTGGATTCATTTGGAAAAATCCATTTTTTTATTTGATTGCACGTTCTATTGCATTAATCGGAGCAATGTTCGCTTTTATTACTTTGGCCACCGGCAGCATCTGGGGCAAGCCGATCTGGGGCACTTGGTGGGTTTGGGATGCGCGACTAACTTCGGTGTTAGTTTTATTTTTCCTTTATCTTGGCTACATTATTTTGCTCGATTCTTTTGAGGATAGAAGCAAGGGCGAGCGCATTGCTGCGATCATCTCAATTATCGGTTTTATCAATGTGCCAATTGTAAAATTTTCGGTCGAATATTGGAACTCTCTTCACCAGCCAGCGAGCATTTTACGCAAGGGTGGAGTGGCCATTGACCCACTGATGCTCAAGCCTTTGCTTCTGATGTTTGTTGTGTATTTTTCTTACTTTGTTTTCCTGTCACTGCTTCGAGTTCGAAGCGCAATTCTTGAGAAGAAAAAATGACTTACGTTGTAACTGATAATTGTGTTCGCTGCAAATACACTGACTGCGTTTCTGTTTGCCCGGTCGATTGTTTTTACGAAGGTGAAAATATGTTAGTGATTGATCCAGAGGCTTGCATTGATTGCGGCGTTTGTGTTCTTGAATGCCCGGCCGAAGCAATTTCGCCTGAGTCACCAGACTTGTTGAAATGGGTTGAAATCAATCGTGAATATTCAAAAAAATGGCCGGTGATTACGAAGAAAAAAGATGCACCGGCGGATGCAAAAGATTTCGACGGAATGAAGAATAAATTCGAAACACTTTTTGATCCACGCGCTTTTGGTGAGAAGAAATAAAACCCGATTAAGAAAAAATCAGCAGAGGTAAAAAACACTCGACAATTCTTTGCTTTTTGCGGAGCAAATTCTGCAGAAAAAGAGAGTTTTTTAAATCTTAATTCCGCGTAAAAATTCTTCCAGAGACATCGCTTTCTTTCCTTGGCGTTGTAGGGTTAGAGGTCTTATTACTCCACGCCCACACTGAATCGAAAAATCACTTTTTAAAATTTCTCCCACTGCATTTTCGCAAGAATTTTTGTCCAAAATTTCTGCTGAAAAGATTTTTATCTTCTCTTCTTTAAACATGAAATAAGCGCCAAGAGAGCCACTTAATCCACGGATGTGGCAATCGATTTCTTCTGCAGATTTTTTCCAGTCGATCTCGCATTCAGACTTTTCGAGTTTTTTGGCGTAAGTGAGTCCGACCTCGTCTTGTTTGATTCCGTGCAAATTTCCTTTTAAAGATTTAACCAAAAGTTCTGCGCCTATTTCTGAAAATTCTTTTTCCAATTCAGCGTAAGTTTCTTTTCCAGAAAGGTTGTAATCGAGCTTTGCGACGATTTCGCCGCTGTCTAAGCCCTTTTCCATTTTAATCACGCAAACTGCCGTTTCCTTGTCGCCAGACATGATTGTGCGCTGAATTGGCGCAGCTCCACGCCATCTTGGAAGAAGAGAGGGGTGAATGTTGAAGCAGCCTAATTTTGTACCGTCTAGAATCTCTTGCGGCAGAATTAATCCGTAAGCAACGACCACCGCGGCGTCAGCATCGAAGCTAGAAAATTCTTTCTGCACCGCTGCATCACGTAAAGTTTTTGGCGTGATTATTCTTAAACCATTTTGCAGTGCCAAATTATGAATTGGCGAATTTTGTAATTTATGCCCGCGACCACCGATTTGTGGCTCTCGGCTGTAGACAGCAACAATTTCAAATTTAGGATCGTTATTCTGTTGGGCGAGTAACTTTTTTAAAGTTGGACAAGCAAACTCAGGCGTGCCCATGAAGATTATTTTCATTAAATGTTGGTTAGAAAAAAATTATTTTTACTCGGGATTTTTGTTATAATCACGGTCACATTTTGTGATTTGTTAAGCAAGCAACTGATCTTTTCTCTCTTAGAGCAACAAGGCTCAATCAATCCTGAAATTCAAATCTTCAGCTTTTTTTCGCTGGTAAAAGTTTTGAATCATGGTGTGAGTTTTGGCATGTTTAGCAATCTTGAAAACAGCCAAATTATTTTTTCTTGCTTGCAGGGAGGGATTGCTTTGGTGCTTTTTTTCTGGCTTTACCGCAATGAAAAATTGCATTTTGCTTGGGCTCTTGGTCTGATTATTGGCGGGGCTTTTGGTAATGTAATTGACCGAATTCAGAATGGCGCAGTTGCTGACTTTTTGGATTTTCATATTTCTACTTACCATTGGCCAGCTTTCAATTTAGCTGACTCGTGCATATTCATCGGAGTCGCAATTTTACTTTTAGACGATCTTCTATGTTCAAAAAAATCTTAATTTTATTTTTAGTTTTTGGCGGATTTTCTTGCTCTAAAGGTAAGGATGATCCTTTAACAATGCCGCCAAATTTTGCCGAAATGCCCGACCCAAATAATCCTGAAAAACCTACAACTGAGCAAAGCGAAGAAAGCGTTGCGCGGTTGAAGGAGCTTTTGCTGCAAAGCAACGAGTAATTTACCCATCCGTCTGTCGATCGGATTTGAGACCTCTTGAGCTTTAACTCGCCAGATCTCGAACCTGTTCGACCGATTTAAATATCTATTTTAAAAAATATGTTCATCTCTCAAGCCTTCGCACAAGAAGCTGCAGCTGCAGCTTCGCAATCTTTTTCCTTCGCTAGTTTCGTTCCGTTAATTGCAATTTTTGCGATTTTTTACTTCCTTATTATTCGTCCGCAAAGCAAGAAAATGAAGGACCATCAAGAGTTGGTGAACAACCTAAAAACTGGAAACAAAATTGTGACCAATGGTGGAATTATTGGCGTGGTGAAAGAAGTTCTGGTTAAAGAAAACCAAGTTGAAATCGAAATTGCCGAAGGTGTTCGTGTAAAAATTATGAAAAATTACGTCTCTGATTTCGTTCAAGAAGAAAACAAAAAAACTAAGTAAAAAATGCTTCATTTCTCCAAAGGCAAAATTCTTTTTATTTCGTTAATCTGCCTCATCTCCTTAATTTATGCTGCTCCATCAATGTTGATTGGAAGTGGCGAATCTTTCGTTCAGAAAATTTTGCCGCAGCAAAAAGTGAATCTCGGTCTCGATTTACGCGGCGGATCTCAGTTGATGCTTGAGGTGGATTTTGATTACTACGTTAAAGAACAGCTAACAAATTTGCGCGATGAAATCAAAAATTCTTTTCGCGATGAATCTGTGCGGGTATTGCCAGAGCTAGCTGGCAGTAAAATTATTTTTACTCTTACTGACGAAGAACAGAAAAAATTGGCGAAGAAATTAATCAAAAAACTTAGCGGAAATGTTGAAGTTGCTGAAAATTCTGGTCAGTTTCAGGTCTATTTTTCTGACGCAGAATTGGTGGTGATTAAACAAAACCTGATCAAGCAATCGATTGAAATTATTCGTCGTCGGATTGACGAAAATGGTACAAAAGAACCAACGATTCAGGCGCAAGGTGAAGACAGAATTTTGCTGCAAGTTCCAGGAATTGAAAATTCTTCTGAACTTAAATCTTTGCTTGGAAAAACAGCGAAAATGACTTTTCATTTCTTAGCCGAAAATCACACAGAACAAGATGTAATGAGGTTGTTTGATTACGAAAATCGTCAATATCCAGTTAAGAAAGAGGTGGTCTTAAGTGGTGATTTACTTACCGATGCCAATCCAACTTACCACGAAGGAATGCCGGCGGTGAATTTTCGTTTTAACGCTATTGGTTCACGTAAATTTGCACAAATCACCAAAGATAATGTTGGTAAAATTTTGGCAATTGTGCTCGATGGAAAAGTGGTTACTGCGCCTAAAATTAACGGCGTAATCAATCAAGGATCAGGAGTAATTTCAGGAAATTTCACCACAAAAGAAGCGAGTGAAGTCGCGCTTCTGCTCAGAGCTGGCGCGTTGCCAACGCCTCTTAAGATTGTTGAAGAAAGAACTGTTGGCCCTTCGCTTGGACTTGACTCAATTAATAGCGGTAAGCTCTCAGTCCTTGTTGCCGTTGCTTTCATTGGCAGTTTTATGCTTTTATTCTACGGATTTTTTGGCTTACTTGCCAACGTAGCAATGCTAATAAACATTGCTATCATCATTGCCGTTCTAGCAGCAATTGGCGCGACTCTAACATTACCGGGAATTGCTGGAATCGTTTTAACAATGGGCATGTCGGTTGATGCCAATGTGTTAATTTTTGAGCGCATTAAGGAAGAATTGCGCGAGAAAAAAGCTGTGCTTGCTTCAATCGAACTCGGATTCAATCAGGCTTTTCGCACAATTATAGATTCGAATTTAACGACGCTAATAGTCGCCTTTTTCCTTTATCTTTTTGGTAACGGTCCAGTGAAGGGTTTTGCAGTAACGCTTTCAATCGGCATTGTCTCCTCAATGTTTTCAGCGATTATTTTAACGCGAATGCTGATTGCGATTTGGTTGAAAAAAGCGAGACCGAAGAAACTTAATTTGATTTAATTAGGGGGATCCACCCTGAGATTGTCGAGGGGTGCACATGCTTCGACAATCTCAGGCTGACTACGGTTAATGAAGCACGTAAAACTACTTTTTCCACTGCTGCTTTTTTTCTCTTCAAATTCCTTTGCTGTGCCAATGGGAGGGAAGGTTAAGTCTGATCCAAACGCGCAAACAATTTTAAAAGCTGACGAAATTGACGGCGACCGAGTTCATAATATTATGACGGCTAGTGGAAATGTTGAAGTTACTCGCGATGGTTCAGTTGTTTACGCCGATCAAATCATTTATGACAAGGGTGGGGCAAAGATCCGCGCCATTGGCAATGTGCGAGTTAAGAATCTCGAAATCGGTAATATGCTTGCCAAAGAGGCTGAGATGAAGGACGACTTTAGTAAGGGCACTTTCCTCGAAAGCAGAATATTTTTTAACGACGGCTCCTATCTTTTTGCTTCACGCATGGAGCGCGAAGATCCAATGACTACAACACTTTATAGCTCAGTTTTTTCGATTTGTCCGAATGAAGAAGTTAGTAAAGACAATACGCTTGCAGGAAAGACTTGGGACTTCGCTTCGCTCAAATCGAGCAAAACAGTAATCGACCGAAAAGAGGGTAAAATCAGGGGAAAACACAGTATTTTCAAAATTTACAACGTGCCGATTTTTTATACTCCTTACTCCAGCATCGCGATGCCGAGCAAAGAAAAGGAATCTGGCTTTTTGCATCCTTCTTACAATCGCACGACGAATTTTGGTATTGGCTTCAAAACTCCTTACTACGTCAACATCGCGCCAAATATGGATTTGACGGTAACGCCGCAACTATATCCAACTAACAACCAATTCATCGTTTTGAATGATTTTCGTCACCTAACAACTTACGGTGATTACAAAATAAATCTCGAAGTTGCGAATAATAAAGTCGTCAACACCAACAACCTTACAGTCGTAAAACGTACCACTGACAAATATCGCGGAAGCCTTGTTGGTAGAGGCAGATTTGATTTTACCACCAACACTGGGGCTGAATTCAATATCAACACAATTTCCGATCGTGACTACATGCGTGACTACCACATGAGTTACTTAGCCTACACCACTTCAACAGCTAATGTAGATTACATCAAAGGTCGCGATTACTACGCAATTAAAACAGTAAGGGTGCAAGAGCTTGAAAATACAACTTACGAAGATGCCGCGCCATTTGTGCTGCCATCGCTTGATTCTCACGTTGAAACTAAGCCAAGATTTTACAAAGAAAAATTTGCGCTGACTTCAAACATTACTAATCTTTACCGCAAAGATGGTCTTGAATACCGACGCGCCACGACGATCCCAGAGGCTATATTGCCATTTAATTCTGGCGGAAATTTATTCACACTTAATTCCAAGGTGCAGGGCGATTTTTATTGGCTTGAAGATAATTTTAAAAATACACCGCAGACTAGTTACTACCAAAACGTGCAAACCAATTACAAGCCAGAACTCTCAGCGAATTGGCGCCTACCATTGATCAAAAAATATGAAAAAAATACTTTGTTGGTTGAGCCAATGGCAAGTTTGGTAATGAGTTCCTACAAAAAAGACGCGAGCAAAATACCAAATGAAGACAGTAATAATTCCGAACTTACGGTCAGTAATCTTTTTACCTCGGATCGGATTTATGGTTTTGATCGCAACGAGGCGGGGCAGCGCACCAGCTATGGCGTTAAATCATCTCTGTTTAATAAGTTTGGTGAATTTGGCCTAACTGTTGGGCAAAGTTATCGAATTGTTGACCGCGTCCAAGATGTTTCTATTCGCGGTTTTTCTGATAATAATCGTTCGAATTACATTGGTCAGGCAATGTATAAGGCGAAGAAATACTTTATTCTGACTTACGCTTTTCAGCTCAATGAATCTAATTTTAGAAATGACGTCAACCAACTTAGCACTAGCTTACAACTGAGTCGCCTTACATTTTCTACTGATTATTT
>CANNMN010000023.1 GCA_947505885.1 Rickettsiales bacterium | reverse complement strand
TAGCCGTAAGACATCATCTGTGTTTCTGGATGAATTTGATGTTTGTTGATGTGTGTTTTTTTATAATTATCGCTCATGTTTATTTTGTTAATCTTTGGGATTCTTCTTGCGCAAAATTCATTCTTTCTTCCGCGAGAATTTTAATTTTTTCCATTTCTTGCACGCTGGCATTTCTAGAGACGTAAATTGGCTTGTCGTCGAAATAAAAACAGAGAGTTCCGAAGGGGAGAGGAATTCGAAACTTATCCCAAGTGTTCAGTTGTTTAAAGCGCGAAGATGAATAAGACATTGCCAGAATTCCAGCGCCCGAGATGCGTGCAATATTCACGATTTCGCCATTAATTTTTTGATTAGGGCCGCGCGGGCCATCTGGCGTGAGACCAAGTGAATAGCCATTCTTCAGGCCTTCGAAAATTTTTCTAAAGCTTTTAAGATCGATTCCTCGCGAAGATTTTCGCCCACCTTGTGATGATCCATAAATCGAAATCAGGCCGAGTTTTTCCATAACTCTTCCGACAAAATGCCCATCTCCGTGACGCGAGGCAAGGGTCATAAAGTTGTAACCCGGGAAAAGTCTTTTCGGTTCTTTCGTGGCAAAAGGAATCATCATCAAGCGATTATGCCAAAAAGTAACAATGAGCGGAGTCTTGTTGTTCAAAGCCTCGAAGATGGTTTTATAATTAACAAAAATTTTTTTACTGCTGACGTAAACGAGCTTCATGTAGAGAGACAAGATCAGACAAATAAGCTCGCGCATCAAGAAGCTGTAGGTGATTCTGCGAGTAAACTGCTTTAATTTTGTTTTGACATCGTACCACTCAATATCGCTTTGAAGGCCAAAAATTTTCCATTTTTTACTCATTTTAAAAACTCCTCCAAAGCAAGCATATCTTGCCAAGCGACTTTTTTCTTCGAAGGTTGGCGCATCAAATAAGATGGGTGAAAAATTGTAAAAGTTTTGATTGTGCGTGACAAAAATTTTGGTGAAAAATCGATTAATTGTCCGCGAACTTTACTAATTGGATCATTGATGCCAAGCACTGCGCTCATTGATGTTGCGCCAACTAAAAGCAAAACATCGGGATTGATTAGTTGAATATGGCGCTCAACAAATGGGCGACATATTGCCAGCTCCTCATCAGTCGGGCGGCGATTTCCAGGTGGTCGCCAGAAGATGACGTTGGTGACGTAGAAACTTTCTTGTCGTGTGAGATTGATGGCGCCGAGCATGTCGTTAAGCATCTGCCCAGAATCGTCGCAAAATGGAATACCCTGCAAATCCTCGTGATTGCCTGGCGCTTCGCCAATCACCATTATTTTTGAATTCGGATTGCCATCAGCAAAAACAGTATTCGTCGCCATCTTTTTTAAATTACAGCCGTCAAAATTTTCCACAGCTTTACGCAACGCATCGATAGTTTTTGCGGCTTGCGCCAGTGAATTTGCCTTGGCAACAATTTCATTAAGTGATTGAAATTTTTCGGAAGTCACTAATTTTTTTGCTAGAATTGAGAGGGCTTGATCCGTTGAGAATTGAGGCTTGATGAAGTTATTAACAATCGGTGACTTTTTTTCTTCAGCAACTTTTTTTACCTCTATTTTTTGTTGAAAATGCTGAAAATAATTTTGTGATTTTTCGGAAATTACTTCGTTCAGATCGTTGTCGATGTAGAATTGCAGAGCTTCCGCAAGATTTTTCTTGGTCATTGCTTCACCACCTGCTTAATAAATTTTTGAAAATCTTCCGCTTTCTCAAAATTTTTATAAACCGAAGCGAAGCGCACGAATGCTACCTTGTCGAGCTTTTCAAGTGCGATCATCACCATTTCGCCAATTTTTGCCGAAGGAATTTCTGTCTCATTTTCAACCTCGAGTTGGCGCACGATATTATTCACCAGCTTATCAACTTGCAGCTCTGCCACTGGCCTTTTGCGAACGGCCATCTCGATTGATTTTTTTAATTTCTCTGGGTCAAAAACTTTTTTCTCGCCACTTTTTTTAATCACTAAAATCTCGCGCAATTGCACGCGTTCATAAGTTGTAAAACGCGAATCACATGCCGCACAATAGCGTCGACGCTTGATCGCTTCGCCATCGTCGGAGATGCGACTATCTTTAACTTGGGTTTCGAGATTGTTACAAAATGGGCAGCGCATAATTACATTTTCTCAGTTAGGGCAGCCTTGATGAAGCCTTCAATTTCTCCATCCAAAACCGATTGAATATTTCCAGTTTCAAAATTGGTGCGCAGGTCTTTTACCATTTGATAAGGGTGTAAGACGTAAGAGCGAATTTGATGGCCCCAGCTATTATCAGTTTTACTCGATTCTGATGCAGCAAGCGCATCTTTTTTCTTCTGTATTTCTAATTCGTAAAGGCGCGATTTTAGCATTTTCATGCATTCGACACGATTGCGCAGTTGCGAACGATCGCTTTGGCATTGAACAACAATATTCGTCGGCAAATGCGTCATGCGAACAGCAGAATCAGTTTTGTTGACGTGCTGTCCGCCAGCGCCAGAAGCTCGGAAAGTGTCAACGCGAAGATCTTTTTCATCGATGGTAATTTCGATTTCGTCATCAAGTTCTGGATAGACCCAAACCGAAGCGAAACTGGTTTGACGTTTGTCGTTGGCATTAAATGGCGAGATGCGCACAAGTCTGTGAACGCCTGATTCTGTGCGCATCCAACCGCAAGCAAATTTGCCAGAAATTTTGATAGTTGCGGAGCGAACTCCCGCCTCTTCTCCATCCAAAATATTAACGATTTCGACCTTAAATTTTTTGATTGCAGCGAAGCGTTCATACATGCGAAGAAGCATTAAAGCAAAATCACAAGAGTCTGTTCCACCTGCGCCGGCATTGATGTCGAGAAAACAGTTGTTGCTATCAGTCTCGCCGGAAAAAAGACATTCAATCTCAAAATTATCCGCAGTTTTTTTGAGTGAGATTAAAGTTTTTTCAATGTCGGCAATGAGCTGTGCATCACCTTCCGATTTGGCCAGGTCGAAATATTCGCGATTGTCTTTTAAGCCATTTTTTAACTCAGCAACTTGCTCCAATTTTCCTTCAATCAGAGATTTTTCTTTGAGAATTTTTTGCGCCTCTTGGTTGTTATTCCAGAGATTGGGATCTTCTGATTTTTGATTTAGATCAACTAATCTTCGCGATAATTTTTCTGGCTCAAAGACACCTCTCAACAAGGTTCAATGAGGTCTCGATGGCACTAAAAAGACTTTCGATTTCGGCGGACATAATTTTTAAGTTGGAATTCTTGTAATTGCTCAGCACCTTACTAAATGAGCGATCGATTTTTCTCAACCAATCAAAAAATATGTCTAATAAAGTTATTGGTATCGATCTTGGTACTACAAATTCTTGCGTTTCAATTATGGAAGGCGGAAGTGCAAAAGTAATCGAAAATGCTGAAGGTGCACGCACTACTCCTTCTATCGTGGCATTTCTTGCAAATGGCGACAGAGCTGTCGGAGCATCGGCAAAACGCCAGGCCGTTACCAATCCACAAAATACAATCTTTGGTATTAAGCGCTTGATTGGTCGTCGCAATGATGACGCGGCTACAGAAAAAGATCGCGGCTTAGTTCCTTATAAAATTGTTCCTTCAGCAAATGGCGATGCCTGGGTTGAAGTGAAGGGCGAAAAATATTCTCCGAGTCAAGTTTCAGCATTCATTTTGATGAAGATGAAAGAAACCGCAGAAAGTTATCTTGGCGAAAAAATTGAAAAAGCGGTGATTACAGTTCCGGCTTATTTCAATGATTCACAACGCCAGGCGACAAAAGACGCGGGTAAGATTGCCGGTCTTGATGTTCTGCGCATCATCAATGAACCAACCGCTGCCGCTCTTGCTTACGGCTTCGATAAAAAGATTAGCCAAACAGTTGTTGTTTACGATTTAGGTGGCGGAACTTTTGACGTTTCAGTTCTTGAAATTAGCTCAGACGGCGTGTTTGAAGTTAAGTCAACTAACGGCGATACTTTCCTTGGTGGCGAAGATTTTGACATGCGCATCCAAGAATTCCTCACAAGCGAATTCAAAAAAGATACCGGCGTTGATTTGTCGAAAGATCCACTCGCTTTGCAACGCTTGAAAGAGGCGGCAGAGAAGGCAAAGATTGAGCTTTCTTCAACAATGGAAACAGATATAAACCTTCCTTACATAACTGCCGACGCCTCTGGCCCTAAGCATCTTAACGTTAAATTGACTCGTGCGAAACTTGAGCAATTGGTTGATGATCTAATTCAACGCACCATCAAACCATGTGAAAATGCTTTGCAGGACGCGGGCTTGAAGGCTTCCGATATTAACGAAGTTATTCTTGTTGGTGGCATGACGCGCATGCCGAAGGTTATCGAAACTGTGAAAAAACTTTTCGGTAAAGAGCCAAATAAATCAGTTAATCCTGATGAAGTTGTGGCAATTGGTGCGGCGATTCAGGGTGCGGTTTTACAAGGCGACGTTAAGGATATTCTTCTTCTTGATGTTACTCCCCTCTCGCTTGGCATTGAAACTGCGGGCGGTGTTTTTACTCGCTTGATTGATCGCAACACAACAATTCCAACCAACAAGAGCCAAGTTTTTTCGACTGCATCAGATGGTCAAACTGCGGTTACAATTAAAGTTTTCCAAGGCGAACGCGACATTGCGATTCACAATAAATTGCTTGGCGAATTTAATCTTGAAGGCATTGCGCCCGCTCCACGCGGCATGCCACAAGTCGAAGTTAGTTTTGACATTGATGCTAACGGTGTGGTTAAAGTTTCTGCGAAAGACAAGGCAACTAACAAAGAACAGCAAATCAAAATTCAATCTTCTGGCGGTTTGTCTGATGCAGAAATTCAGAAAATGATGCAAGATGCTGAAGCAAATGCAGCGTCCGATAAAATTAAAAAAGAATTTATCGAAGCTAAGAATCACGCAGATTCAGCGGTTTACGAAACTGAAAAATCTTTGCGCGAACATGGTGATAAAGTTGACGCAGCGACCAAATCAGCAATCGAAGCGGAAGTTCAAAAAGTTAAAGATTTAGCAGCTAAAGAAGGCGCTTCGGCGGAAGAGCTAAAATCTGCGACTGAGTCTTTAATGCAAAATACAATGAAGCTCGGCGAGGCGATTTATAAGGCTTCACAAGCTGGGGCCGCTTCTGCAGAGCCTGCTCCAGAATCAGCCACTTCTGAAAATGGCGAGAAGGTTGTTGATGCGGAATATGAAGAAGTTAAGGAAGAGAAAAAAGCTTCTTAATGGAAAATTCTGCTGATTATTCACAATTTGTTTTTGCGGCATATGGGCTCACCACGCTCATTCTCACCTCATTGGCGCTCTTCACTTTAAAAAAATATTTCGCCGCAAAAACAAAAAATGTTCAAAAATAAACAAAAAAGAAAACGCATAATTTTTGTTAGCTCAATCTTCGCCATTTCCTTATTGGCGCTGTTTTTCGTCATTAAAAATTTCCGTGAAAATATTGTGTTTTTTTACTCGCCAAGCGAGCTTGCGCAAATTCCAAATCGGGCGCAAGTCATCAGAGTTGGGGGCTTGGTTAAAGAAGGATCGGTAAAAAAAATTGACGCTCTTAACACCGTATTCATAATTACCGATCTAAAAAATGATCTAAAAATTTACTACCACGGAATTTTGCCAGACCTATTTCGCGATAAGCAGGGCGTGGTTGCAAGCGGCCTCATTAATGGAAATGATACGGAATTTGTTTCGCGTGAATTATTGATTAAGCATGATGAAAAATACATGCCGCCGGAAGTGGCAAATTCTTTAAAGAAATGATTTCTAACTTTTTTTCCAAATCAAAATTGAGCGGCAATGTCGGAAAAATTTCTGCGGCTTTGACGCAAATTTTTACGCATAAAAAGTTGGATGATGAAATGCTTGAGCAGCTAGAAGAAACCCTACTTCTCAGCGATATGGGTGGCGAGATTACTAGCGAAATAATTTCTCATTTACGAGCGCAAAAATTTTCTAAAACCATTGACGAAGTAGAGGTTAAAGATTTTCTCGCGGCAGAAATTATTAAAATTTTAAAACCCTGCGAGAAGGCTTTGGTGCTGAGCGAATCAACGAAGCCGCAAGTTATAATTTTTAACGGAGTTAACGGCGCAGGTAAAACAACAACAATCGCGAAAGTCGCGGCAAATCTAAAAAATCAGAATAAGAAAATTTTAATCGCTGCCTGCGACACCTTCAGAGCAGCAGCTGCAGAACAATTAGAAATTTGGGCAAAAAAAGTTGGTTGTGAAATCGTCATGCCACAAAAAGAAGGAGAGGAGCCTGCTTCTGTTGCTTACCGCGCCTTTGATTTTGCGCAAAAAAATAATTACGAAATTCTCTTAATCGACACTGCCGGACGTCTACAGAATAAGCAGAATTTGATGGATGAGCTCAAAAAAATTAATACAGTTTTGAAGAAGATTGACGCTTCGGCTCCGCATGAAAATTTGCTAATTATTGATGCGACAATTGGTCAAAATGCTAAGGTGCAAATGGAAGTTTTTGATCAAATCGTCGGCATCACCGGACTAATAATTACTAAGCTCGATGGAACTGCAAAGGGTGGAATAGTTGTAAGTATCGCCAAGAAATTTGCGAAGCCAATTTATGCGATTGGCGTTGGTGAAAAATCAGATGATCTTCAAGAATTTGATGCTGAAACATTTGCGCGATCACTTCTCAACATGCTGAAAAAATAAACATCAACGTAACTGTTGCGATGGTAGCGATGCTGGCGCAGAGTGCCTTCAAGGGTGAATCCAGATTTTAGTAAAAGATTTTTTGAAGCAAGATTTGCGCAAGCTGTTGAGGCTTCGATGCGATTTACTTTTAATACATCAAATGCGTATTTAACTACGGTGGCAACGGCGCGCGAGCAAATGCCGCGACGCCAATATTCACTGGCTAAATCGTAACTTAATTCGATGCGGCTTTGGTAAGTGTTGTGGCTAGTTAGTCCTATTGAGCCGATTAGTTGGTTGGTTTTTTTATCTGCAATGGCGAAATAAATTCCGTCATTTTGGTAAAATACTCCGCGCCAGTAAAGCAACTCGCGCTTGGCTTCTTCAATGTTTTGCGGAATTTCGCAGAGAATAAATTTACTTACTTCTGGGGAGGAGTAGTAGCGCAAGAAATCTGTGACGTCGGATTCTTGTTTCTCACGTAAAATAACGTCGCCGAGGTCGAAGGTTGGGAAGATTTTTTGAGAAGTGGGGTGCATAATAAATTTAGTATTTTGATGCGGACGGGATGGCGCGCATTCGCGCTTACAATTTTCGATTTCGCTAAATTCAGCTTCGCTTCATTAAGCTCAATGGCGAAAATTGTCGAACCCAATCAAGAGTTTGGGGTTATCCCTCTCTATCCGCCAAATAAAAAAGCCGGTCCAAATATTTTGGGCCGGCTTTTTTATTTGGCGGATAGAGAGGGATTCGAACCCTCGATAGAGTTTTATCCCTATACACGCTTTCCAAGCGTGCGCCTTCAGCCACTCGGCCATCCATCCATTATATTTTTCTAAAATTTACGTTTGTTTGGATCAAAGTTTTTCTGAATGTCGCGATCAACTTTGTTTGCTGGGGTTCCGCTATTGATTATGGTTGCTTTGATGAAGATAACGGTTTCGGTAACGTCAGAGCTGCGTGACATTGATTTAAAGAGCCAGCCAAGAATTGGAATGCGCCCTAGTATTGGAAGCCCGGAATCAGAGCTGGTTGATTGATCTTTCATTAACCCGCCAATTACTAAAATATTTCCGCTTTGCACTTTTGCAGAAGTTTCAAGTTCTCTTGATTGAATTATGGGCACTTGGTTTACGTACCTAGCGCCATCTGCGTCTTCTAACGCTTGCGGCGAAGCTGGATCTGAAACCCAGCTACTCAGCACAGAGAGTTTTGGCTTGACGCTCATCGTAATCTCTCCGGTCTTAAGATTGATTGACGGAACTATTTCAAGTATGACGCCCACGCTTTCTTCTAATTTAGTTGAGGTGATAGTGGTGGCAACTACAGCGGTGGTTCCGCCCGAAGTTGAGTTGTTGCTTTGAGTTTGTTCAACTTTAAAATATACCAATTTATCGGTAAAATTTAGTGTCGCTTTTTGGTTGTTGATGGCACTTATTCTTGGGCTCGATATTGTTTTAGTTGTGCCAAATTTCTCGAGTGCGGCGATCGAAGCAGCTAGTTCTCCGGTGGTAATTACTAGTTTTGCACCGCCGCTGGTGAGACTATTAGTATCGGTGGGAAGTAGAGTGTTCGCTTTCGTCCAGTCGATGCCAGCGCTGTATTCTTTAGTTAAATTTACTTCGATCACTTTTGCCTCAATTAACACTTGGGCAGAGGCGTATTTGTCAACGTCAGCTAAATATTGCGCGACTTTTTGATGTTGTTTGTCGGTGGCGTAAACCGCGATGATTCCGGCTGATTTATTCGGGGTAAATGATGATCCGCCACTTTCTGCTTTAGTCGATGACGAGTTTGATGAGCCCAAGATCGCGGCGAGGTTAGTTTCAACATCTGTCCACACGTTTCCGCCAGCTAGATAATCAACGAAATAATTTTTTGTGTAAGGGTTGTCATTCTCAAAACGCAGCACGCCATTATTGTAAGAGTAGCGAAGGCTGCCAAGGGTTGCGATGCGATCGATCACTTCTTTAAGTGGGCGATTTTTTGCGTTTAAAATAATGCCACCAGATATAGTTGGATCGATATCGACATCGATTTTAACCATGCGTCCAAATTCAATCAGAACATCTTTCAGAGGCACCTGATCAGTCACTGAGAAAGAAATGACCTTATCTCCACCAACTACTGGCGGCGGTGGAGAAACAATTAATTTTGAGAGCTTGGGAATTGGCGTTTCTTTCGGTGATTTATTCTCAGATGCTTTGTTTGATTTTTTTTCGTTGTCACGATTTTTTAAGATCGTATCGAATGCTTCTTCACGAGTGGTGCCTGTATCTAAATCAAACGGATCAATTCTTCCGCCAGAACAAGAAGGCAAGAAGATAGGTAGGGATAAAACTAGCGAAAAACACAAAAATTTTTTTGTTAGGCGAGCTAGTCTAAACACTTAATTTTGCTGGATAAATGGAGGTTATTTAGGAGGGAATTTTGATCGATTTTGGCCGAAGTTAGGGGGGAAGTTTTTTTAATCAACATGCTTTGTTTTTCTGTTCTATTTTGACGTCAAAACTTGCCTTTGGGAACTTGCTTTTGGGAAAGCTTTTTACGAAAATAAAAAAAATTATTTACTCGAAAGAAAATTCAAAAAACTTCAGCAAAAATGCTTAAAAATCAGGACAGAATTTTTACTAATCTTTACGGATTTGAATCGTCAAATCTTGAAGCGGCAAAAAAAAGAGGCGACTGGAATAACACTAAAAAATTTCTCGATTTAGGTGCTGACGCCCTTATCCAGCAAGTTAAAGATTCTGGGTTGCGTGGTCGTGGTGGTGCTGGCTTTCCGACTGGAATGAAATGGTCATTTGCGCCAAAGAAAACCCAGGAACAAATAGCTTCGAAAGAGGGGAAGCCGCATTACTTGGTGATTAACGCCGATGAATCTGAACCAGGAACCTGTAAGGATCGCGATATTTTACGCAACGATCCACACAAACTTTTAGAGGGCTGTTTAATCGCCGCGCGCGCCGTTAATTCGAATACCTGTTACATCTATATTCGCGGCGAATATTACAACGAAGCCGTCGCATTGCAGCGCGCAATCGACGAGGCTTACGACGCAAAATTAATCGGAAAAAACGCCTGTAATTCTGGTTGGGATTTAGACATTTACATTCATCGCGGAGGCGGTGCCTACATCTGTGGAGAAGAAACCGCTTTGCTTGAAAGCCTCGAAGGTAACAAAGGGCAGCCGCGCTTAAAGCCGCCATTCCCCGCACTTGTTGGGCTTTATGGCTGTCCGACAATAATTAATAATGTTGAATCAATTGCCGTTGTTCCAGAAATTTTACGTCGTGGACCATCTTGGTTCGCGGGCTTGGGTCGTGAAAAAAATACTGGCACAAAAATTTTCTGCATTTCTGGTCACGTCAACAAGCCATGTAATGTCGAAGAAGAAATGGGAATTTCCCTCAAGGAATTAATCGAAAAACATGCTGGTGGAGTTCGTGGCGGTTGGGATAATTTGCTTGCCGTAATTCCTGGCGGATCATCGGTTCCGATGATTAACAAAGAAGTTTGCGACACGGTTTTAATGGATTTTGACTCTTTGAAGGCGGTTGGAACTGGTCTAGGAACTGCCGGTGTGATCGTGATGGATAAATCAACCGATATCATCAAATCGATTGCCCGCCTTTCTCATTTTTACAAACACGAATCTTGCGGCCAATGCACACCATGCCGCGAGGGCACGGGCTGGTTGATGCGTATCATGGATCGCATGGTTGATGGAAATGCCAAAATCGAAGAGATCGATCAACTATACAGTTTAACAAAGCAAATCGAAGGTCACACCATCTGCGCTCTTGGAGACGCTGCAGCCTGGCCAGTTCAAGGGTTGATCAAAAATTTCCGCGGCGAAATGGAAAGAAGAATCATCGAAAAAAACTAAGCATGACTAAGATTGTTGCCTTAATCACCGCTTGTGGCCGAGGCAATCGCTTTAATCAAGGGGAAGGGATTCCTAAGCAATATTTGCCACTAGCCGGCGTGTCGCTTTTGCGTCATTCAATTTTGGCATTTTTGAATCATCCAAAAATTGATGACGTGATTTGCGTGATTCATCCCGATGATGTTGCGCTCTACGAAGAAGCGGCAGCGGGTCTCGATTTACTAAACCCTGTTTTTGGTGGAGAGACTCGTCAATCATCGATTCGCTTGGGTTTAGAGGCTCTGCGTGAACACGGTCCGAACAAGGTTTTGATTCACGATGGCGTGCGTCCTTTTATTTCTAAGCGTATCATTAATGGCATTTTAGAGAAGCTTGAAACTCATCCCGCAGTAATTCCTGCCGTTGCTGTCGAAGACACTCTGAAAAAAACTCACGACGGAAAAATAGAATGGACACTAGAGCGCGAAAATCTCTGGCGCGCGCAAACTCCACAAGGCTTTATCTACCAGGATATTTTGAACTCGCACATCGCTTTCAAAGATTTGAATTTTACCGACGATTCTGCGCTAAACGAATATGCGGGAATTCCAGTAGCGATCGTTCCGGGCTCGCAAAATAATTTTAAAATCACCACTGAAGAAGATTACGAGCGTGCGAAAAGCTTGGCTGCAATGATGATTCAAAATGTGCGCGAAGAAAATCGCTGCGGCACTGGATTTGATGTTCACGCCTTTCGCGAGCGCAAAAAAGACGAAAATAATTTTATTAGAATTTGTGGAATTGACGTCGAATTCGACAAAAAAATCGAAGCACATTCTGATGGAGATGTTGGCATTCATGCTTTGATCGACGCGATTCTGGGTGCGATCGGCGAAGGCGACATCGGCGAACATTTTTCGCCAAGTGAAGCGAGATGGAAGGATGTCGACTCGCGTGAAATGCTTA
>CANNMN010000022.1 GCA_947505885.1 Rickettsiales bacterium | reverse complement strand
CTTGAACATCGTCAGTGATTGGGGCTGGCATAGAAATTTGTCGGCCTTCGAAGTAAGGATTATAGCTTTTGCCTGAGGCGAGAGGGAAATTATCTGGCGCATCGACGAAGCCAGTAAGTAGCGAATAAACATAATTCGCGCCATCATGACGAGCTTTAATAATCAAAGATAAATCTGGTGGCAAAGCGCCGCCGTTAGATGAGCGAGCTGCTTGTTCGTTAGCGTAAGGACCGACGAATTTGTCGGAAGGAAGGCCGGGACGATCAAACATTTCGCCGTCATCATTCGGACCGTCGCTTACCAAAACTTCTGAGGCAATTTGCTTTACTTCATCTTCAGAAAATCCGATTTCAGTAAGATTGCGGTAAGCCACGCGTCGCAAGCCGTGACAAGCTGAGCAAATTTCTTTGTAAACTTGGTAACCACGTTGTGCTGAAGCGCGATCTACAGAGCCGAAAACGCCATCAAATTCCCATTTCATTTGTTTCGGATGATGGGCTTTGGTTTCGATTATTGTCTCTTCCAAATCATATTCTGCATTGGCCAGAACTAGATTTGGGAGAAGTAGAAAAATTAGAAAAAATTTTTTCATTTTAAAATTTGTGCAATTTCTTGGCGAAATCTAGGTGTGTTTTGATTTGTAGTCTTCGTCGATTGATTCCGGAAGTGGCAAGGTTTTTTCAAACTTCGGCAGATTCGGTAAAATTATCAAAAAGTAAGCGTAGTAATAAAAAGTCGAGAAGCGCGAAGCCCAAATATACCAGCCTTCTGCCGGAGCTTTTCCAAGCCAGCCCAAGAAAAAGAAATTCATAATAAAGAGCGCAAAAACTTTTTGGAAAAGTGGTCGGTAGGCGCCAGACTTAACTTTAGAGCGATCCAAGAATGGCAAGGCGAACAATAGAGCGATCGCGCCAAACATCATCAGAACTCCGCCGAGCTTATCGGGCACTGCGCGCAGAATTGCGTAGAAAGGAAGAAAATACCATTCAGGAACAATGTGAGCCGGCGTCACCATCGGATTGGCGGGAATGTAGTTGTCGGGATGCCCTAAAGAATTTGGATAGAAAAATAAGAAATATCCAAAAACCAAAAAGAAAACCACAAAACCCAGCATGTCTTTGATGGTGAAGTAGGGATGAAAAGGAATCGAATCTTTTTTTGTTTTGATTTCAACGCCGGTAGGGTTGTTCGAGCCTGAGGTACTAAGCGCCACCAAGTGTAACAAAATCGTGCCAACAATTAAAAAGGGCAGTAAGAAATGCAGCGAGAAAAAACGATTTAATGTTGGATTGTCAACCGAGTAACCGCCCCAAAGCCAAGTCACGATTGATTTGCCAACAACGGGAATTGCCGAAAATAAGTTGGTAATTACGGTTGCTCCCCAGAAGCTCATTTGTCCCCAAGGCAGTACATAACCCATGAAGGCCGTCGCCATTGAGAGTAAGAAAATTATAATCCCAATCCACCATAAAATTTCACGCGGCGCTTTGTAAGATCCGTAGTAAAGGCTGCGGGTGATGTGAGCGTAAAGTGCGACGAAAAACATTGAAGCACCAACGGCGTGAATGTAGCGAATAAGCCAGCCATATCGCACGTCGCGCATGATGTGTTCAACTGAGTTGAAGGCTAATTCAGTATTGGCAACGTAATGCATCGAGAGGAAGAGTCCGCTCAAAATTTGTACGACTAAGGCGATGCCGGCAATCGATCCGAAGTTCCACCAGTAACTTAAATTTTTTGGGTAAGCATGTTTGAAGAGAGTATTTTCCAATGTTGAAATAATCGGCAGGCGATCGTTGATCCATTTGGCAACTTTCGATTTTTCAGTAAGCGATTTTTCGAAATCATTTTGAATGTGATTGCTCATTTTTAGCCGATTTTAATTTTTGTATCTGACAAGAATTCGTAAGGAGGAATTTCTAAATTTTTCGGTGCTGGGCCTTTTCTTATGCGGGCTGAGGTATCGTATTGTGAGCCGTGACAAGGGCAGAACCAACCTTTATATTCACCTTCGCCGACGATTGGAATGCAGCCCAAATGAGTGCAGATTTCGATTGTTACCAACCACTCTTCTTTGCCTGGTTTAACGCGAGCTGAATCTTCTTGTGGATCGCGAAGTTCGGCCAAATTCACATCTTTTGCGGCTTGAATTTCTTCAGCGTTGCGCCTTCTGATTGACACTGGCTTACCGCGCCACATTACTTTTTTTTCTTCACCAACTTTGATGTTGGAGATTTCAACTTCAACTGAGGCAAGCGCTTGTACGTCGCTTGACGGATTCATGCTGTCGATGAAAGGAAGAATCGCGCAAGCTGCGCCAACGCCAGCGGTGGCGTAAGCTGTGGTTGTAAGTAACTTGCGACGACTTTCGTTTTTTACTGGATTAGTCATTAATTGGAAAAAAATTTTCTAAAAAAGAAGGGCGCGCTTTTTATTTTCTAAACAAAAACTAGCAACAATTTCTAGTGCCCGGTTGATCCAAAGCCGCTAGTGCCTCGAGCGGTATCATCAAGATTTTCTACTTCGGCAATTTCTGCCTGTTCGTGTTTGGCAATAACAATTTGCGCGATACGCATTCCGCGAGTGATTGTGAAATCAACTTTTGAATGATTGATTAAAATCGCACAAACTTCGCCACGGTAATCAGAATCAATGGTGCCAGGACTGTTGAGAACAGTGATTCCATTCTTCAAAGCTAATCCAGAGCGCGGGCGAACTTGCGCCTCAAAACCTTTTTCTAAGGCAATGGCAATGCCGGTTTGAACTAATTTTATTTCGCCAGATTTAAGAGTGATTGGCTCAGCGATTGCTGCGAGTAAATCCATCCCAGCACTGCCAGAAGTTTCATATTTTGGGAAAGGTAAATCTTTACCATTTTCCAATTTTTTGATGCGAAGAGTGGTCATTTGAATCGTTAAGAATTCGGATTTATTTGATTTTATTCTTTGCGCGTCATCCCCGCGAAAATGATGATTGAGAATGGTTTACTCGAAGTGAGTTGCAAATTCTTCCAAGATCGTTTTTTCGCGGGAATGATAAAATAAGGATGTTGTGTTTTAGCTATTCATCGATTTGAAGAATTCCTCATTCGTCTTGGTGTGTTCAAGCTTGTTAAGCATGAATTCCATTGCCTCAAGAGGGCTTAGTGGGTTAATGATGCGACGCAACATCCACACTTTTGAAAGCGTGTTGCGATCAACCAAAAGCTCTTCTTTTCTTGTTCCAGATTTAGTGATGTCGATTGCTGGGAAAATTCTTTTGTCAGAGATTTTACGATCCAAAACAATTTCGCAGTTACCTGTTCCTTTGAACTCTTCGAAGATGACTTCATCCATTCTTGAGCCAGTGTCAATTAAGGCCGTAGAGATGATTGTAAGCGAGCCGCCTTCTTCAATATTACGCGCAGCACCCAAAAATCTTTTTGGTCTTTGTAAGGCGTTTGAATCAACGCCGCCACTTAGAATTTTTCCCGATGAAGGCATGATTGCGTTGTAGGCGCGTGCCAAACGAGTGATATTGTCGAGCAAAATCACCACGTCTTTCTTGGCTTCAACCAAGCGACGAGCTTTTTCAATTACCATTTCGGCAAGCTGTACGTGACGCGTTGCTGGTTCATCAAAAGTTGAGCTAACAACTTCACCTTTAATGTTACGAAGCATGTCGGTTACTTCTTCCGGACGCTCATCAATCAACAAAACCAAGAGAATAATTTCTGGATGATTTGAAGTGATTGCGTGTGCAATATTTTGCATCAAAGAAGTTTTACCAGTGCGCGGAGGAGCGACAATCAAGGCGCGCTGACCTTTCCCAATCGGGGCGACCATGTCGATGATGCGAGTACTGATGTCACCATGAAGTGGGCGATCTTCTTCAAGATTTAGCTTTTCTTGTGGGTAAAGCGGCGTGAGATCGTCGAATAAAACGCGATTTCTAATTTTTTCTGGTGGGCCGAAATTGACTTCAATCACGCGAAGTAAAGCAAAATATCTTTCGCCTTTTTTCGGTGCGCGGATTTGTCCTTTAACGGTGTCTCCGGTGCGAAGACCGAAGCGTTTAATTTGACTTGGCGAAACGTAAACATCGTCTGAGCCGGCGAAGTAATTAGCTTCTGGCGCGCGCAAAAATCCGAAACCGTCATCAAGCAATTCTAATACACCTTCAGCGATGATCACATTGGCAGGGCTCTGCTCGGAGAAGTTTTTAAGAATGTGGTAAGTTATGTCCTGGCGACCGAAATCTCCAATATTATCGAAGCCATATTCTTTGGCGATCTCTACTAGCTTTTCGGCTGATTTTGTTTTCAGTGATTTGAGCTCAAGAGTTTTGCCACCAGATCCTGCGTTGCGTTTACGTGATTCAACATTGTCTTCATCATCTTCTGTTTGTTGTGAAGAAGTAGAAGTAGAGGGGGTGGAAATGGTGGCTGGTGTAAAACTTTGTAAGGATGGATTTTGCGAAGAAAAAGTTTGTGGAGCATTGCCGCGACTAAGCAGGTTTCCCGTGTGTAAGCGTGAAGCGTTATTTACCGGAGTAGCTTTATTGTAATTTTGTTCCGAAGCTTGTGGCTCTGGTTGTTGTGGCTGTGCAGTAACTGTTGGAGCTTGAGCGGCAGGATAGCGTAAAGTAAGAGTGCTGTTGTTTGAAGACATTTTCTAGATTAGAAGATTAATTAACTAAGAGATGTAAGAGAGGTAAAAGAGCTGCGAAAGATATTCAGGAAGAATTCTGAAAGAACGTATTGGTGCGGCTGGAGATAATCCCATTGGGGGCGCGCTTTGTAAAAATGCTTTTTTTTCTGTCAATGCACTTTTTCAAACTTGGCGTTCTTTCGTGATAAAAAAGATATCCGTCACCAGCGAAAAAATCTTCGAATCGAAATTTTTTTGTTTATAGATTCAAAAATATTCTTTCAAAAAGCATTATTTTTTCTGGCCGCCATTCTTGAGTTAAGTGGCAATCAAGAAGGTCTCTAATAATTTTTTCATTCTACGCATGTGAAGAATGATGGTTGTGGAAGGCTATTAAAAAAAACTCGTAATAAATTCGGCACCAAGCATCAAGGTGGCTAGAGAAAGAGCCATTCCAAACCCACCAACCACAATTCCTAAAATTATTACCAAGCCGTCTTTGCCGAGTAATCCAAAAGAAATGATCAGCACGCCAAACCCAGGAACGAAATTGGATAGCGGTATAGGCAAGAGAATAAAGAGAGAAAATAGTAAAACAAAAAACCCAATAATTCTTTTGGCAACATCTGAGGTCATAAAAAGTAAGCGCGGGCGTAAAATGCGCTCAACCTTGCGGATCTGGGGCGAAGACTTATTCACCAGCGCTGCTAATACCGATCTTTTTATGGTAAGTTTAGAAAATCTTTTGGGTAATTTTGGCGCCTTGTAACCAGACGCCATTTGCAAAGCGAAAACAACCAGTGGAATTGAAATAATACTCGGAAATGGCGGTGGCGTTGGAACTATGATACCAAGAGCGAAGATCATCATTATCAAGCCAAAGCCAACTGCATCCATTGCTCGAACCAAATCGTTCAAGGGAATGCGATCGGCAGACGATCCATTAACAACGTCTTCAATTACTTGAGTTGTGATTATTCTTTGTTGATCCACGAGTATTATTTTTTGCTCGAGTCAATTTCTTCAGGCTTCTTTTCTTCTTCCTTAAGACCCTTTTTCAAGCCCTTAATTCCCTTGCCGATGTCGCCCATTACTTGGGGCAATTTTCCTGCGCCGAAAAGCACAAATACGATCACCAAAATTAACAATAATTCGCCTGTTCCGATTGACATTTCTTTTCTCCTAAAAAATTAATTTTATTAACTCGTCCCATTCTCTAACGCTGAGTCCGCTTTCGGGCTGTTTAATATTTTCGCCTTTTAGCATTTTGCGCACTGTTTCTAGTGCTGGTCCGGAAAGAGTTTTTCCAGACTTATTATTTTTGATGAAGGCATCGAAGCAATGTGGCACCCATTTTTTAACCATGTCGAGCATTACTTCAGCGTAGACGCGGATCTCATATTGAGCGTGTGAATCAGCGCGCAAATGTAAGAAGTGGAGAAGGTTGTGGAGATCGATTTTCCAATACCATTGCGTATAGCAGCTGAGTGGTAAATTCATACGAGCCAACTCGCGAGCCAGGCCTTCTTTATTTGAATCAGTGATATTGCCATCAGCATCTTGATTAATCATTTCCAAATAATGGTCGTAAGATTTTAGCGAATCTTCCTTCAAAATTTGTAAAACTTTTTTCGATTCGGCAGCGTTAAGAGTTGTGCTTTCGTCGCGCCCTTGATGATTAATTTTTGACTGCGCCGAAAGATTTGCGGCATTTGGAATGTAGAATTCATCTTCAACAATTGAGTAGCGCGCGGAATATTCATTCACTGAAGCGGTGCGGTGTCGGATCCATTGGCGAGCGACAAAAATTGGTAGCTTGATGTGAAATTTAATTTCGCACATTTCAAGCGGCGTGGTATGGCGATGCGCAATTAAATAATTAATTAAAGCCTTGTCAGCATTGACCTTTTTTGTGCCGGCGCCATAAGAAACACGAGCGGCTTGCACTACGGAAGAATCATTGCCCATGTAGTCGACAACGCGCACGAAGCCGTGATCTAAAACTTCGAAAGGCTGGTACAAAATTTTTTCTAATTCAGAAGAAACTGGTCGGAGTGTTTGATTCGACTGAGCGCGCAGCAAAGCAATTTCTTCTAGCTGTTCTTTTTTAATAACCATTTTTTGGGAGATTTTGATTTGGAGGCTTTCTAGATCAAGAATCTAAAATCTAAAATCTAAATTTCGAATGTCTGTCGAAGTAATAAAATTAAAGCTTTCCACTATTCCAAAAACTCCGGGCATCTACCAGTTTTTTGATGCTAAGGAAAATTTGCTTTACGTTGGTAAAGCAAAAAATTTGCAGAAGCGAGTAGCGAGTTACAGCAAAGAAAAACAGCTCTCGGCGCGAATTGCGCGAATGGTTTTTCTCGCAGAAAAAATTGAAACAACTCAGACCGTAAGCGAGGCAGAGGCTCTTCTGCTCGAGCATAATTTAATTAAAAAATTTCAGCCAAAATTTAATATTTTGCTGCGCGACGACAAAACTTTTGCGCAGATTTTAATTACCGATCACCAATTTCCACGCATCACAAAATACCGCGGAGTCAAGGTTGGTGGAGGATCGTACTTTGGTCCATTTGCCTCAACTCACGATGTTAATCACACGATTGATTTGCTGCGTAAAAGTTTTTTGTTACGCAATTGCTCTGATTCAGATTTTAAATCGCGCAAAAAACCTTGCCTGGAATATCAAATTAAAAGATGCGCTGCACCCTGTGTTGGCATGGTTTCACGAGATGAGTACGAAATTTCTGTACAAAATGTTTCTGATGTTTTGAGCGGCAAATCTGTCGCCGTGCAAAAAAATTTAGCGCAAAAAATGCAGCGGTTAAGTGCGTCAGAGGAATATGAAAAAGCGGCGCAAACGAGAGATCAAATTAAGGCTTTAAATGCGATTCAGGTTAAGCAAAATATTAATGTCGGCGAGCTAAAAGATTTTGATTCGATCACTCTTGCAACCTCTGGTGACAAGATCTGCATCTATATCTCATTTTTCCGCGGCGGACAAAATTTTGGAGCTAAGCCCTATTTTTTTGATAGCGAAGACGCAGACAAAACTCTCTCCGAATTTCTCGGACAATTTTACCTTTCGCAGACGGCACCAAATTTAATTTTATTGGATCGCGAGCTCGGTGAAAAAAAATTATTTGAGGGGTTTTTAGAAAAAATTTCCGGAAAAAAAGTTACAATTTTGACGCCAAAAAAAGGTCCCAAACTTTCTCTGATCAAGGATCAATCCCAGATCACAATTCAGAATCTTGAACAGAAAATTTCACAAAATTTAAATACGAAAGAATTGTTGATCGAAGTGAAAAAAATTTTCTATCTACCAAAAATTCCGCAGCGAATTGAGGTTTACGACAATAGTCACACCTCTGGAACTAATGCCGTCGGAGCTATGATTGCTGCAGGTTTAGATGGTTTTATCAAAAGTGGTTATCGAAAATTTAATATTCGTTTCGAGCAAGGCGGTCGCGACGACACAGCAATGATGCGCGAAGTTTTGACGCGTCGATTTTCTAAAACCCATGACGGCTTTCCTGATTTTGTAATTATCGACGGAGGCAAGCCGCAAATGACTGCGGCGCAAAAAGTTTTTTCCGAATTAAAAATCAAAATACCCTTCGTCTGCATGGCAAAAGGTGAAAATAGAAATGCTGGAGAGGAGTGGTTTCACGCCCCAAATAAAGATCCGCTAACTTTGCCAAAACATTCTCCGGCAATGCATTATCTTCAGAGGCTACGAGATGAGGCTCATCGCTTCGCGATTACCGCACATCGTAAAAAACGAGCAGCTTCACTGCGTTAATTTTTCTAAAATATTCGACAAAAATAGTTTCGTTATTGCGAGAAAAGAAGGCGACTTGGCAATCTAAATTTGAAATGATTGTGCCGCCTTACTCGGGTAATCGAGGTATTAGTTCTGCAATAATTTTTAGAGGTAGTAAGAGCAAAATATACAAGGCTCAGGAAATTTTACTTCACATCTAGTCCGATATCCACCGCGCGCGCTGAGTGCGTAAGAGCTCCGACTGAAATGAAATCAATGTCGAGCTTCGAAAAGCTTTTAATATTTTCGAGATTAACTCCGCCCGAAATTTCAATTTTAATTTTGTGATTACGAATTAACGCTGCACATTTTTTGATTTCTGCTGATCTCATATTGTCGAGCATAATGATGTCGGGCTTTGATTTTATTGCCTCCGCGACCTGTTCAAAATTATCGCATTCGATTTCAATTTTTTTTCCGTGTGATTTTTTTGCTGCAGAAATTGCCTGCGAAACCCCGCCCGCAGCAGCGATGTGGTTGTCTTTGATCAAAATCATTTCAGCTAAATTATGACGGTGATTTTTTCCGCCACCAACGGTGACCGCATATTTCTCTAAATCGCGCAGCCCAGGCAAAGTTTTTCTAGTGTCGAGAATTTTGATTTTTTTATTCGCAAGCTCCGCAACAAATTTTTGTGTAAGTGTTGCAACGCCGCTCGAATGCTGGATTAAATTAAGAACAACTCTTTCGGCGGCAAAAATTAATTTGGCATCGCCTTGGCCGCGAGCGATTGATTTGCCGGATTTTACGAGTGACCCATCTTTTACTAAAATTTTAAAATCGAGCGCAGAATTTTTGAATTTCGCTGATTTTTTTAGTTGCAAAAAAACCTCTTCAATTAGCGGCTTTCCGCAGAAAATAATTTGTTCGCGAGAATTGATTTCAAAGGCCACAAGGCGGTTTTGTGGAATAGTTAAATCGGAGGTGATGTCGTCAAAAGCAAAGTCTTCAAGTAGAGCTTCGGCTATAATTTTTTTGAACATTTTCTTGGATCGAATTTTCCTGTTTTGAGGTGGCGCAAGCGTTCGGAAATAAAGTGGCGCATAAAATTCATTTCATCGGCGGAGATTTGTCTTTCGCCATTTTCGCTCTCGGCGATTAGTTTTGAAATTACCTGAAATGCCAAACAGCCATTGCCCATTTCTTCGCTGATGAATGCTGGCATTTGTTTGGTCCAGAGCGGTGCATCTTTAGCATTATTTTGCGCTAATTTCTTTGCTAATTCTAGGGCGCGATCAAAATCTCCTGCGCGTTTGGCAAGGTAAATTGCCTGGAATAGCCACCACCAGTTTGCGTCAATATTTGCAGATGAATGCTCGTCGAGATAATCAACAACTCGAAGACTGTCATTACGATTTTGAGTTTGTGAATAGTAGTAAGCGGCAAGAGCTGGCGTTATGCTTGATTCTGAGTTGAGGGTGTCGAGCATTTTCAGCCATTGGTAAACTCGAGAATAATCGTATTCTTTTAGCGCGACAAAGCCGGCAAAAATATCGCCAGAATTTTGAAGGCGCAGAGACAGGGCTCGGAATAAAAATTCATTGTCGCCGAGAGATATTGCAGAAATCGCATACTTATTTGGCACTGGTGGAATTATGTCAAAATCGGCACGGAATTTCTCAGTAGCTTTCCAGAAAAAAATCTGACAGCCGAAAGTTAGAACAAAAAGCCAGAAGAAAATTTTATGAGAGTAGAGGTAAAAAAAGTAGCGCGGACTCATTAGAACTGCTTACGTTTGAAGTCGTGAAAAGACATGAAGATCATTAGCGGGATGTAGATCAAAGACTGAATCGCGATTATTTTGAGGCTTTCAAAATCTTTTATTCCGTAGCCAAGCCAAGAGCTTTGCGAAAATAAATCAAGGCGAGGAAAAACTGCAGAAAGAATTTTTAAACTCGCGGAGAGAATGTGATTTTTAGCGACAACAAAATCTTCTGGTAAGTCGATCGCCATTACAAACATACCCATCAATCGCGACATTATGTAAAAAGCGAAAGAGGCCATGATTGCAGAGAAAGAGTTCTTGAGAATCATTGAAGCGAGGAGAGCGAAGCAAATCACGATTAAAAGTTCGGCGAGTAGGCTAGCTGACCAGATTGCTAGGCCAAAAAATGTTGGCTTGGTGACGATTGCGATTGTTATGACCAGTGGTAAAAAAATTATAAAAGCAGATAGAAAAAATCCGGCGAGATACCCAAGAATAAATTGTTCGCGCGAGATTGATTTTGATAGGATGAATTCAACTTCTTTGTTTTCGAAAGCACGACTCACGCTTAAGCAAACAAAGAGAATCATGCCGATGGCAAGAATTGCTCGAGATGATCCGGTAATATAGGCGGCGGTGCTGTGTTGTTGCTCTACAAGCATGGTTGAGCCAAGAAAGATCGAGATTGAAAACGAGACAATAAGAGCGATGAGCAGGCCAAGATAAAGGCGGTCACGCAAACCATTTCTGAGTATGTATTTTAAAATCGATTTCATGTCGAAGAAGAATTTATAAATTTAGAAGTGGGCCTTTTGTAAACGTAAAAAAACCGAGCCACTTTTTCAAGTGACTCGGTTTAGTTAGAAACAATTAATTATGATTCTTATTGAAGCGAGATGCTGTATTTTTTGCTTAAGTAGCTTGCGACGTCTTTAAGATCTTGGTTCTTAAGAACCGTGTCAAAAATAATGATTTCAGAAATTAGGCCTTTCCAAGGGCCGTTACCGCCTGTGCTTATGCCGCCAATGGTCATTCTAGTGGCTGGCGTGGCAATGGCCGTGGTGAGTGTTGTATCGGTGGTAGGAGTAGTGAATCCAACACCGCCGTTAATGTAGAGCTTTATATTCTTGGAGGTGGAACCGCTGTAGGTGATAGTAGCAATTTCTGCACGACTAGTTGGAAATGATGAAATGCCGGCGGTGATAGAAGGAGCAATTGTTAAAACTCTGGTAGCAGTAGCTGATTTTTGGTATCCCCAGCCATTCGTGCCGTTGGCGCCATTATAAAGAAGAGTAGAGGCGGCCGTTGCGCCAGAATCGATGTAAACAATAAAAGCGGTAAAGGCGTTGGGGCTTTTTGGATCGTCAACAGTAATTACCGGAGTTTCGGTAAAAAAAGGAGTGACGGTGCTAACTGGGG
>CANNMN010000021.1 GCA_947505885.1 Rickettsiales bacterium | reverse complement strand
GGTAGTTATCGCGCGAAGTGTTTTCATCGAGACGACGCACTAAATATCCAATCGCACTGATAAAATCTTCTTTGCTGCCAAATGGTAAATAAAGCAGCACGTTCATGTTGAATTCTTGCGCGAACATTCTCGAAACATGTTCAGACATGCCACTCAGCATTTCAAACGTGACGAGGTTGAGTGTGCCATTTTCTTTGGCAGTTAAATAGATGTAGGCGATATCAAAAAGATTATGCGAAGCCACGCCAATTCTAACTGCGTTGATATTTTCTTCTTCGAGGGCGAATTCAAGCATGCGCTTATAGTTCGCATCAGTCATTGCCTTGATTGAAAAAGGAGCCAACGCCCAATTTCTTTCATAAGTCTCAAACAATTCCATGTCCATGTTCGCGCCTTTTACGACTCTTACGCGCGCAGGAGCTCCGCCATTTTTAACTTTTTCTTTGGCCCAAGCGGTAATTTTTTGTAGGTATATGAATGAGTCGGGAAGGTATGCCTGTAGAGCAATACCAGCGGTTAGGTTTTTGAATTCTGGTTTGCTCAAAGCGCGAATGAAAGTTTCAACCGTGATCGACAAATCGCGAAATTCTTCCATGTCGAAATTAACGAGCTTGTTTGATTTCTTGCCAGTCTTTGGACAAACATATTGGTTATCTTGTGCTGCTTGGTAGATGATGCTGATTTTTTCGACCAAGGCTTCGACCGTTTGTTCGAACCCGATTGAGCTGATCTGCGAGTAAATCGTAGAGATTTTAATTGAGATGCAATTGATCGCAGGATTTTGAAGATCTTTAATATATTGGTTCGTTCTTTTTTCTGCATCCTCTTCACCAAGAAGAAGCTCGCCAACTCGATTAAGATTGGTGTTCAGGCTATTTTTTAAATTTTTTGCGATGCGCTTTCCTAAGATTTTATCCGAGCCGAATAAAACATATTTTGAAGTGGTGAGGTAGATAAATTGTTTAATTAGTGGAATGGCAATCGGGTGAGCAAAACTTCTGGTTAAGTTGTAGAGATTGACCAATCTTTTTTCGACAAAGCTCAAAAAATTAAGATTGGGAATTTTGCCAATAATTGTTGCGATGTCCTCTGTTTTCTTAGGCCTGAAAGCCTTATCCATCATTGAAATTACGAAAGATTTATCCGCAGAATTCTGAAAAAATTTATCCATTTTTGCAGCGTAAACCTTATCTGAAATCGACTGGTATTTCTTCGATTTCTCCATCCATTCTTTAGCAAGAATTTTTGCGTCTTCGTTGAGGTTTTTCATTTTTCTTAGCGGTTTAAATTATTAAAGCCCGCCCCGAACCTTGAGAGTTCAAGGCGGGCCCTGATTAATATTTTACGAATTTAAAATTTACTCGTTCATCGCATCAAGCCTTTTGAAGTCGGCTGAAACCTTATGGGGAACTTGGTGCGGAGTCATTAAGCTCACCATCACAATGGTAAGGAATGAAAGCACAAATGCCGGCAAAATTTCGTAAGAAATGAAGGACATTTTGCTGAAGATTATTGCGCCCGCGGCTCCAGAGATAACTCCGGCGATTCCGCCAAATCTTGTCGTTTTTTTCCAGTAGAGCGAAAGAAGAACGATTGGACCAAAAGCGGCTCCAAGCCCAGCCCAAGCGCGGCCGACCAAGGCAAGAACGCTGGCAGTTGGATCGGCGGCGATAAGCATCGCGATCAAGGCAACAACAACAACCCACATGCGAGTAACAAAAAGCATCTCTTTATTCGCAGCATTTTTTCTGATGAAGTGGCGGTAAAAATCTTCGCTGAGCGCGCTGCAGCAAATTATGATTTGTGCGTTAGTGGTGCTCATTGTTGCAGAGACAATCGCCGCAACCAGCACGCCAATAATGATTGGATGAAAGATCGAATGAGACATTGCGATGAAAACCGTTTCTGGTTCTTTCAAAGGAGTGTCGGCGAAATAAACAAAGCCCAAAAGCCCAATTATTGCGGCTCCGGCCATCGACAAAGTCATCCAAGAAATGCAGATTTTTCTCGCAAGATCAATGCGGTGCGGATCTTTAATCGCCATGTATTTTGAGATTATGTGCGGCTGTCCAAAATAGCCCAGGCCCCAAGCAAAAAAGCCTAAAATTCCGAGGAAGTCCAATCCGTAAAATGGATCAACATGACTCGGCGCCAGTGCAATAGTTTTCGCAACAAAATCTGAGGCTGTTAAATCTGAAGTGCCAATGATGAAAAATGGCACGAATAAAAGGACGCAAAAGATCAATATTCCCTGGAATAAGTCAGCATAACTAACCGCCAAAAATCCGCCGAGCAAGGCGTAAGAAACAATGCCAATGCAAGATAAAACAAGGGCGGAGAAGTAAGAAATTCCAAAGATTGCGGAGAATAATTTTGCGCTGCCGGTGAATCCCGCGGCGATGTAAATTGTGAAAAAGAAAATAATTACGACGAGAGTAGAGATGTTGAGAATTCTACTCTTGTCTTCAAGGCGGTGTTCAAGAAAAGAGGTGATGGTAAGGGCGTCACCAGAAATTTCGGTGTATCTTCTGAGGCGCTTAGCGATGATTTTCCAGCTGCAATAAGAGCCAACAATCAAGCCAATTACAATCCAAACTTGATTAACTCCGTGAAGATAAAAAGCGCCAGGAAGGCCCATCAATAGCCAGCTGCTCATATCTGAAGCGCCAACATTCATCGCGCCAACAACTGGGCCAAGTTTTCTACTTCCTAAAATATAATCAGAGAAAGTTTTTGTCTTTCTGAAAGCTTGGTATCCGAGATACATTAACCCAGTAAAATAGATCAGAATAGTCGCCAAGATAAAAGGATTACCTTCGCTGTTTTGCATTAATTCCATGAGAGAGGGGTTTTAAATTTAATAAGTGAAGACGCGCAATCTTCTTGTGGGTCTTTCTAAGTAAGCGCCAGAAAACATTTTTTGGGTAAGAATGAGCGCGTTTTTTTGTTAGATTTTTATAAACTGCAAGAGGGTCTTTTATTTTCTCCATAAATCTTGATCGTCACTTTCTTTTCCGAGAATGGGATTGCTGATTGTTGATTTGGGTTTTTCTTTTTCTGAATCTGAACCGTCTCTAGAGAAAAGTTGTTCGCTTTTTGGTTTTTGTCTTTTTTCGTTTTTGAGTTCCAGGGCCTTCGAGGTCATAATTTTTCTAACCGATTGCGGATCCAAGCCATCTTCACCTCCTTTGATTAAAAGGTCGCCTTCCCTCTGTTCGAATTTTCCTTCGAACAATGTCTTTAATTTCGCTAGAGTTTCTAGACTTGTGGTGCGGAAATAAACTTCGTCATCCTCAATGAAGACGGTAACTTTCGGGCCATCTTTTTTGCCAAAAATTTTATCAGCGCTGCCTTGAATTCCGGATTTAATTTTGTGTTGTTGCGCCTCGTTCTTTTTTATCTCATCCACCGACTTTAAAGTGATTTCTTTTTCATCAATTCTAAGCGTCACTTGTCCAAGCAATTTATTCAGGAAATTGCTGGTTAAGGTAGGTATTTCAAACTCTCCCCTTGGAAGCATCTGTTTTTTGAACACCCGAAATATCTCAGAATATTTATTGTCGTCCAAAGGATTGAAGCCTAAATTTGCTTGTAAAAAATTTCCCTTTTTTACTTTTCCCGCTTCGTCTCGAAATTCTTTTATTTTAGCGTGATCAATTTTTACAGCTCCATTTTCGCTGCTTACTTCTCTTAGCAGCCATTCCAAAGATTTTTCTGATTTATCTAACGGTGGTTTATTTCCTTTGCCGAAATGTTGTTTTGTAACAAGAGAGTTACCATTTATTTCCAATTCAATAGTAGAAACAGAGCTGGCACCGCTAGCCACCGAGACTATGTGAGAGCTTCCACTCATACATCGAGAAGCATAGCCGCCGACGCAATGTTCAAGATCTTTACCTTCTCGTTTAAGCTCGTTGGCATTGACTAAAGTTATTAATTTCCAGCCATCTTCCTTTGTAACATAGGGTGGAATCGGTATTTCTTTCGAGCCAAATATTGGAGGCCAGTGTGCGCCGTCAAAATCCCTTAATTTTTGACTGGTTGTTTGATGAAATGGCGAATGCCAGTGTTTTGCAAAAGCAATTCTTTCTGAATTAGTAAGATCATTAAGAAGTATTTCCTGCGTTTTTTCGTGAGATTGCTGCCTAAGATTTGACAAGATTTTTTCGTCAAATTTTGCCCCTGGATTGCCAGCATTAATTTCTCTAATTAATCTGGTTAGCAGTAACGTTGAATAATCTTTCACCGCATCTTCAACCTGCTGCGGATTGCTATTTTCGATTTCAACTTCTTCTTCTGGAGCATCAAATATTGCGCGACCGCCTTTATAAAATGTTACAAGTTTTAGTGCGGAATTCTTTTCGAGCGCTCCCTTAATTTTACCCAAAAAAGAAGTTTCGGGAGATCTTTCTGGATTAAAGCGCAAAATTTTTAGAGACGTATTTTCTTCTATTGCGTAAGCAAGTGCGGTAGCAAAGCCATTAAAAAAAAAGAAATCATTCTTTAGTAGCTTCTTATTGCCGCCTAGATGCAAACTTTCTAAACCTTTATTTGCCGCGAGCATTTGAGCGATCGCCTTACCACCATTTTTACCAATGTTATTTTTGGATAAATCAAGGCTTCGCAGAGTTGTATTCTTCTCAAGGGCCCGCGCCAATTCTATCGCCCCTTCATCGCCAAAATTATTTTGATCAAAATAAATCGATTCCACATCCACATCTGTTTGTAAAAAATCGGCAAAATGTTTTGCGGCTTTTGGCCCAAGATTGCCGCGTCCAACTCCAAGACTTTTTACAATTCCTCTGTTGAGAGCAAGTTCTTCTACAATTTTTTGAACTTCTTCGTCGCTACGAATCTTGCCGCCACTCAAGTTTAAAAACCCAGATCGTCGAACTTCTTCAGTGATAAATCCAAGAGGCTTTGTTGAAAAAAGTCGTGACGCAGCAGAAATAGATTTTCTCATGTTTTTTGGCTCTTTGCTATTTCTTGTTTGGGAAATTACGTTTTGTATGGAGTGATTTCAGAATTTTACAACAGGAGAAAAATGCAGGAAATTCAAGAAAAAAGATTAGGTCGCGGATTATCTGCGCTATTAGGCGAGAGTAAGCTTCAACAATCAGAGGCCATTGACCGCAGTCACGGTTTTGTGCGAATGGTTGAGCTCGAAAAAATTACCGCCGGAGTTTACCAGCCGCGTCAATTTTTTAATCAAGAAGAGCTGCAAGAATTGGCAGATTCAATAAAATTAAATGGCGTGCTTCAGCCAATTATTTTACGCACATCTGGAGACGAAGGTGACTATGAAATCATTGCCGGGGAAAGAAGATTTCGCGCTGCAAAACTAGCCGGATTAAAAGAAATTCCAGCCGTCATTAAAAAAATTAACAATCACGAAGCGCTAGAGCTGGCGCTGATCGAGAACATTCAGCGTGAGGACCTTTCTTTGCTTGAAGAGGCGGAAGGTTACCAAAGATTAATGGATGAATTTGCTTACACCTACGAGCAAATTGCGCAAAAAATTGGCAAGAGTCGCAGCCATGTTAACAACATTTTGCGCCTGCGTAATTTGCCGAAAGAAGTACAAAATCTTTTGAGTCAGAAAAAGATTTCCATGGGTCACGCGCGCGCATTAATTAACTCAAATAACCCGCAAGAATTAGCGAAGAGAATTTTAGAAGAGTCGCTAAATGTTCGCGATATTGAGTCTCTAGTTCGTGACGAAAAAATCGAAAAAATTAATAAGAGCACACCGCTTCTCGTGCGAACAGAGTCCAAGATTCGCTTCATTAATAGTGGCCAAGTTGTTCTCCTCGAAAATGAACTTACCGACCTCGTCGGCTCCGAAGTAAAGATTTCCTACAACGCCTTCAGACAGAGTGGAAAAATAATGATTAAATTTAGCGAGATCGCCCAGATTCGTGATTTGATTGAGCGCCTGAAATTGGATTAATTTTTCTCGGATTTCTGCTTTTGTGAAGATGGCGCTCTAAGTTATAAGTTATTTCGACAATCACCTTATTTTGACCAGATAGATCAAGGCCTCAAGACAGCTAAATTCTTTTTACAGATTTAAAGATTCTAAAAAAATTCTCCGTAGTTATCCGCGCCACCTCTTCAAAACTAACGCCCTTCAATTCTGCAATTTTTTCGACAACAAATTTGGTGAAGGCTGGTTGATTAGTTTGGCCGCGAAATGGCGTTGGCGCAAGATAAGGTGAATCGGTTTCAACCAGCAGAAATTCAAGCGGAACGAGCTTCACAATTTCTTGCAGCTGCGTAGCATTTTTGAAAGTGATGATTCCGGAAATTGAGATGTAAATTCCTAGATCTAGAGCGGCTCGCACCAATTCTTCGGTGCTCGAAAAACAATGTAATAACGCCGGAAATTTTTGTTCGGATTTTAAAATTGAAATCATGTCGGAATCGCAATCGCGCGAGTGAATAATCAAAGGCAAATTTGTTTCGCGCGAAGCCTGAATATGTTCAAGAAATGAAGCTTTTTGAAGTGGAATCGCACTCTTGTCATGGTAGTAATCGAGACCAGTTTCGCCAATGCCAATGATCTTCGGATTAGCATTGCAAAGCGCGACAATTTCTTCCGCTTTTGTCCGCGGTTCATCCGCCACATTGCACGGATGAATGCCAACAGAAGCGTAAATAAAATCATGTTTTTTGGTGTAAGAAAGGATTTTGTCGATCTCAGTAATTCGCGTGCAAATTGTCTGCAAAATGCGCACGTTATTCTCTAAACAGTTTTTAGCTATTTCCTCGAGGAGAAGGCCTTTCGCTTCAATCAAATCAAGGTGACAATGGGTGTCGACGATATAATTCATTTGTTATTATTTTGTCTCATTTCTCGACTTTTCATTTTTGCAAAAGCAAAGATGAGGCCCGTAATTCAGTCGAAGAAAGGTGATTATTTTTAGTAAAAAAAATTGAGTAACGATTCGCGGTTTTAACAAATTTCTGCACCGGAAATTTTTGCATTTTCAGCAAAAAATCTCCGCGCGAAAAAATCGCCAAATCAATTCCAGAAATTATTTTTTTAAAATTTTTCCAGAGATGAAATTTCTCTAAAACGTCAGCGCCGACGACAAAAGTGAAGCGATGGTTTTTATGTTTTGCCTTCAGCCGGATGATTAATTTTTCGGTGTAAATCTCGCTACTTTGCAAAATTTTAATTTTTGGATGATGGCCGATTAGTGCTTGGCACTTCTGCATCCGCGCCGTATGCGACTCGTAATCTTTTGCGCTTTTTAGTGGATTTTTCTCAGTGATAACCCACCAAATTTGATCGAGCTTTAAGCGCTGCAAAGCCAGGTTGCTGAGGTAAAGATGTCCATGGTGAGGAGGATTAAAACTTCCGCCGAGAATTCCGATTTTCATCCAATTAAAATTGCAAAAACTATTCCGACTCCAATCCAAATATTCGCCTTAAAAAGTGCTAAGGAATTTTGTCGCAAATCACACTTCTTGATTTGGGCGATTAGTGCCGAGCAAGAAAGTAAAATTACAAAAAAATATCCTAATTTGAAATTAGCAGAGAGACCGCATAAAATAAGGCCAGAAAGCATTGCCAGGCAAAGTAAATATAGAATTTCTTTCGGCTGCTTTTGGAATTTAATCGCTGTTGATTTTACGCCGAAACGCAGATCGTCCTCAATGTCTTGGAAGGCGTAAATTGTGTCGTAAATTACCGTCCAAATAATCGCCGAAAAATAAAGAAGAAGAATGCTGAGATTGATAGTTTTGATCATCGCCAAACTACTCATTAAAATGCCAAAATTGAAAGTTATTCCGAGGAAAATTTGTGGGTAGTAAGTGATGCGTTTCATTAGCGGATAACTCGCCACTAAGCCAAGTGCAACGAAGCCACTTAAGATTGTTGGTAAATTAAATTGCAGCAAAATTAGCAGGCCGATTAGCAGCAAAAATCCCAGTAAAATAATTGCCGAAGTACGAGAAATTTCTCGCGCAGCGAGGGGGCGAGTTTTTGTTCGCGTAACCAATTCATCAAATTTTTGATCAAGTAAATCATTAATCACGCAGCCTGCGGAGCGCATCACCACTGATCCGATAAAAAATAAAAAAATAATCCAGCAAAGTTCCCAGTAAGGTTTTGTTTCGTATGAAAATTTTTTTGCTAAAAGAATTCCAAAAAGGCAGGGCAAAAAAAGCAGCCAGATACCTGTGGGCTGGTGTAATCTCATTAGCCTGTAAAAAGCAGAGAAATTCATTTTAATGAGTTGGTTAGCTTTTTCTGGATTTTCAACTGTGCGGTAATGAATTATTAAGATATGTGCTCAACACCTTCATTCTCGCGCGGCCGGGAATCCAGCAAATTTGTGAGCTACAAATCTAAAATCTAAAATCTAAAACCTAAATTTATCCCCAATTAATTTATTCAAAATGCACAAATTACTAATTGCTAATCGTGGCGAAATCGCCTGCCGCATCATTAAATCTTGTCGCAAATTAGGCATCAAAACTGTTGCGGTTTATTCGGATGCAGACACTAATTCTCTCTTCGTGCAAATGGCTGACGAGGCCGTGAATATTGGGCATTCGCCATCTTCACAAAGTTATTTGAACATCCCAAAAATTCTCGCTGCGGTTAAAAAAACCGGCGCAACGATGGTTCATCCGGGCTACGGATTTCTTTCTGAAAATCGTAATTTTGCTGAAGCGCTAGAAAAAGCCGGAGTGATTTTTGTTGGCCCTTCAGTCCATTCAGTTGAGAAAATGGGCGACAAAATCGAATCAAAGAAATTGGCGCTCGAAGCCAATGTTAGCACTGTTCCGGGCCATATGGGAATTATTAAAGATGCAGCAGAAGCATTGGAAATCGCCGAGAAGATTGGTTACCCAGTAATGGTCAAGGCCTCTGCTGGCGGCGGGGGAAAGGGAATGAGAATAGTTTGGACAAAAGAAGAGGTTGCCGAGGCATTTCTTTCTGCCTCAAATGAAGCGCGGAATTCTTTTTCTGATGATCGCCTTTTCATCGAAAAATTTATCGAAAATCCACGTCATATCGAAATTCAAATCATTGCTGATAAGTTTGGTAACACAATTTGTTTGGGTGAGCGCGAATGCTCGATTCAACGCAATAATCAGAAAGTAATTGAAGAAGCGCCAAGCTCTTTCGTTGATGAAGTAACGCGTCAAAAAATGTACGCGCAATCGAAGGCCCTTGCCGAGAAAGTAAAATATTATTCTGCCGGAACGATCGAATATATCATGGACAAGAATAAGAATTTTTACTTCTTGGAAATGAATACTCGTTTGCAAGTTGAGCACCCGGTTACTGAACTCATTACTGGTTACGACATCGTTGAATTAATGATCACAATCGCTCTCGGCAAAAAACTTCCCTTCAAGCAAGAAGATGTGAAGCTCAAGGGTTGGGCGATGGAATCCCGCATTTATGCTGAAGATCCAGCACGTGGCTTTCTGCCTTCATCTGGTCGCATCAACCTCTACATCGAGCCGGAAGAAAGTGAAAATGTTCGCGTCGATACCGGAGTTTATGAAGGCGGCGAAGTTAGCATGTTTTACGATGCGATGATCGCCAAACTTTGCTCATACGGTAAAGATCGCAATGAAGCGATTAAACACATGCGTCACGCGCTTGGCGGCTTCGCGATTGGAGGAGTATCGCACAATATCAGCTTCCTTGAAACCATCATGAAAAATGAGCGTTTTGTTAGTGGTGATATTTCTACGGCCTTCATCAAGGAAGAATTTCCTGCGGGCTTTTCAGGCAGCGAATTAGACTCACAATCTGAAGAAGTTTTGATCGCCACTGCGATGCAAATTTTTCTAAAAAATTATGAAAGAAACGGCCATATGACTGGTCAGCTGCGCAATCGCGAGAAGCAAGTTTCTGAGCTTTGGGTGGTGACAATCGACGAAGAATCTTTCCTCGTTAATTTGCTCGAAAAAGGCGATGGATTTATCCGTCTTGAATGCGATCGCAAAGAAATTCTAGTGAAAAATTCTTGGACCAATGGTGACAAACTTTTCCTCGGAATTGTTAACGAGCGTAATGTTGGCGTGAAGATTCGCGAGAATAACAACACAGGCAGCTACCTTCTTCAATATTCGGGGCTCGATGCCTTCGTTACTGTTTGTTCTCCGCGTATCGCCGAACTTTCAAAATTTATGCCGAAGTTCGAAAAGAATGCTAAGCCGGTTAATCTAACCTCGCCAATCACTGGAAAAATTATTCGCTTTAAAGCGCAAGAAGGTGATGAAGTAAAGGCCGGTCAAGAGCTCGTAATTATCGAAGCGATGAAAATGGAGAATATTATCCGCACAGATCACGACGTAACAATCGGTAAAATTAAATTCGCCGAAGGAGATGTAGCTGGGATCGGACAGGTGGTGATGGAGTTTGTTAAGCAATAAAATTCTCTGACTGATTTTTCATCGTTATTATCGCTAAGGCGGAAATCCAGGAAATTTCCAAGGGCTCATTACTTCAATCTTTTCGCATCCTCAACGGCTCAACCAGCGAAAGTTTTGCTTAAGCGAGCAATCCTTTTGAATCGAAAATAAACACAAACCAATGCAAAATAACGATTGGCAAAATTACATCCTAGCTAGCATTGGCAAGGATTTAACTTTTTAAAAAAGTGAATTTTGAAATGCTCAACGGATTAATTTTTTCACATCCTCAACGGCTTAATCTCTTCGCTGGTTGAGCGCAGTCGAAACCAAGAAAAGATTGGCGCCGAACTTTCTAGGTTTCGACTGCGCTCAACCAGCGAAAGTTTTATAAGTCTTTCTTGGCATTCATGCCTTTGCTTGAATAGCTTTGTGGAAATGTCCTTGCGGGAATGAGGCGATGAGTAAAAGGCGCAACAAAATAAATTTTCAAATGATCAACGAAAAATTTTACGCCGGCTTTTGGGTTCGTCTTTTTGCAGGGCTTCTCGATCTGGCTTTTCTCATTCCACTTGGCGCTTTAATTGCTTATTTTCTCAGCGGTAGCAGCTACGAAACGATCAGCGTTGGCGAGAATTGGCACAGCTACTCTTTCAGTGCTAGCGGTAATCTGCGCCTTGTCGATTTAATAGGTTACGTCCTTAGTGTAGCCTACATAACTTACTTTCTCGCCAGCAATAAACAGGCAACAATCGGCAAAAGAATAATGGGAATTTACGTTGGAAATCTAGATGGTTCAAAATTAAGCAGGTCACATGCCGCCGCGCGCGCATTCGCTTCAATGATAACTTCCGTAACTCTCGGGCTCGGCTTCATCATCGTAATTTTCACCAAAGAAAAAATTTCTCTGCATGATTTTCTTTGCAACACGCGGGTCTTTTTTGGTAAAAAATAATGGAAACTGAAAAATTAATTTGTGGCGATTGCAAAGGTGTCACCACTTTTCGTAAAGGCAAACGAGGCAGCTCATTTGTTGAGTCTTTGTTATGGTGGGCCCTTCTTTTTCCTGGAATTTTTTATTCAATTTGGCGTCGCAAGCAGTCTAAAAAAATCTGCCAATATTGCGGCAGTAATTTTTTGCTTCCTAATGACTTACCAAACAAAATTTTTTAATAATGACTACAATCTGTCGCTTCGCACCCTCTCCTACTGGCTTTCTCCATGTTGGAAATATTCGCGCTGCAATCATTAATTTTCTTTACGCAAAAAAAACCGGAGGAAAATTTTTTCTCCGTTTAGACGATACTGATGTCGAACGCGTGCGCGATGAATATCGCGAACAAATCCTGCGCGACATGGAATGGCTGGGTCTCACACATGATGGACTAAGCAAACAATCTGATCGTTTAGAAAAATATGAAGAGGCAAAAAATAAATTAATTGCCAATGGCCGACTCTACGAATGTTTCGAAACTCCGGAAGAATTAAGCCTACAAAGAAAAGCTCAAATCGCTTCAG
>CANNMN010000020.1 GCA_947505885.1 Rickettsiales bacterium | reverse complement strand
TCGTGTTCGGTGTTGTCTTTAAGTTTGATTTTAAGTTTGTAACCCCAGCGACATGAGTGCGCACAGCTGCCCTGATTGGCTCCGCGCTCGGCCATAAAATTTGAAAGCAAGCAGCGACCAGAGTAAGTCATGCACATCGAACCATGTACGAAAGTTTCGATTTTAATATTCGGGCATTTTTCGCGAACTACTGCTAGCTCTTCAAACGACACTTCGCGCGCCATTACAACTAAACTAGCACCCTGCTTTTCCCAGAAATCTACAGTCAGCCAAGAGCAAACATTAGCTTGTGTGGAGATATGAATTTCTAAGTCTGGTGCATGTTCTTTAACAAACTGAAAAACGCCGGGATCAGAAATGATAAGCCCATCAGGTTTTACTGCCTTAACGGTTTCAATGAATTGAGGTAGTTTCTCGATGTCTTTATTGTGAGAAAAAAGATTGAGCGTCAGGTAAACTTTTTTGCCGTGAGAGTGAGCGAATTTAATGCCCTCGACAACATCTTCCAAAGTGAAGCCAGACTTAACGCGAAGTGACATGTCTGGTGTGCCACAATAAACAGCATCGGCGCCGTAAAGAATTGCAGTTTTTAGGCGATCAAGAGTTCCAGCTGGTAAAAGCAATTCGGGTTTTTTCATCGAGTTAAATACTGGATTATTTTGTGTAAGAAATAATTAAGGCGCGTTCACAACGCACACACTTAATTTGGTTGAAACTGACAAAATAGGTCAGGAGTTTTTATCAGCTCTTCATCTGATCTATTACAAATAAATTTATTGATAACATTAGAATATCCTAGCGTTATCAATGACTAAAATAACTTACTGCGATAATGAAAAAAAACTCTGCTTTCTCTTTGATCGAGATTTCAATCGTAATTCTAGTAATCGGGATTTTGATTGCTGGAATCACTCAATCCACAAGACTAGTTAAAGAATCGGGATTAATGTCGGCAAGATCTCTCACCCAATCTTCACCAGTTGCTGGAATTAAAGATCTAATGTCGTGGCATGAAACTTCTCTTAAAACTAGTTTTGATAGTAATGCGCAAATAGATGGTTCGACAATTGCAACTTGGTATGACAATGGCAAACAATCCACAACTCAGAACAACGCAATTCAAGGAACAATAAGTCTTAGGCCACTTTTTAAAGAATATATTTTTGATGGTGCGATTCCGGCAGTAAGGTTTGATGGCCTTGACGATTATTTATACATCTCAAGAGAGATAAGTGAAGATTTTACAATAATCGCTGTTTTTAAAACGACTGGTGGCTCCACACTTACCGGTACTAATTGGTATGGTGGCGCTGGAATAGTTGATGCTGAAGTTGTCGGAGCGGCAAAAGATTTTGGTCTTACTATCCAGAAAAGTGGAAGAATTCTTGCTGGAACTGGCGGAAACTCAGATACGACAATTTTTCATAATGGACTATATAACAATGGAAGAGCGCATATGGTTTTTTTTACAAGGACTCAATCTAGCGGAACTATAAAATTATATGCAGATGGAGGAAAAACCGCCTTAGCCTCATCCTCATCAACTGGAACTTCAGCGCTCACATCTCCAGCCAGAATTACCTTCGGATCTCTTCAAAACCTAGCTGCCGGACGTTATTTAGATGGAGATGTTGCAGAGATTATAATTTATAGTCGCGCCCTCACTACCGAAGAAAGAGAATCGATCGCAACCTATTTAAGCAGAAAATATAAAATAAAAATAACCTAGGGCAAACTAACCCAAGGCAAACTAGCCTTAGTACCTAGACAAGCTTTTTATAGTTCTTAGCTAACTATTTTGCCGTTGTTTAAAGTTAAAGTTTGATCAGCGATTTGTGCCACGATATCGAGGTCGTGCGAAATCAGAATGTAAGAAATTTTGTGAGTTTGTTGGATTTCTAAGAGAAGATTGATGATCTCGCTTTGAGTAGATGTATCAAGGGCTGAAGTTGGTTCGTCGAGAATCAAAATTTTGGGATTTAGAATCAAAGCGCGGGCGATGGCGACGCGTTGACGTTGTCCGCCAGAGAGTTCGTGAGGGTAGCGAGTTTGGAGATCAAGGGGAAGACGAATTTGTTTAAAAATAGTGGTAAGTTGTGAGTGATTGGCAAGTTTGTGAATCACCAAGCCTTCTTCGATAATATCCTTCACGATCATTCGTGGATTAAGGCTTCCGAAGGGATCTTGAAAAACGATTTGCACTTCGCGGCGCAATTCAAAATTATTTTTTGCCCAAGTTTTTTCGCCGAAGAATTTTATTTCACCTTGGGTTAAGGTCTCTGACGTAATTAGGTCGCACAAGGCGAGGGCCAATGTTGATTTTCCCGAACCGCTTTCGCCGATAATGCCGAGATTTTGTCCGGCACTGATGGAGAAGTTTATGTCGGAAAGTAGCTGAGATTTTTTTACGGCGACCGAAAGATTTTTTACCTCAAGCACACAGCTCACCGCTTCGGACATGCAGAACGCCGGTTGAGCGGAGTCGAAACCAAGTTCAGCGGCAGGAACCTTTCCCTGGTTTCGACTTCGCTCAACCGGCGGGTTTTTGATCAATTTTTCATTTTTTATTTCAATCACCTCGTCGGCGATTCTTGCTATCGCGCGCAGATTGTGAGTGATGAATAAAACGCAAAGTCCGAGCTCATTTTTCAGGCGTAAAATCAAATCGAGAATTTCGTTTTGAATCTTTACATCGAGCGCCGTTGTTGGCTCATCGGCGATTAAGATTTTTGGATTATTGGCGAGGGCAATTGCCAGCATTATTCGCTGTTTTTGTCCGCCAGAAAATTGGTGAGGATAGTTGTCGAGCCTTGTTTTGAGAGATTCTAACTCAACCATCTTCAACAACTCAGCGACACGATTTTGTAAATCTTTTTTTGAAATTTTTGGCTGATGAATCGTGATCGCTTCGGCGATTTGTTTGCCGATTTTATGTAGGGGATTAAGTGAGCTATTTGGATCTTGGAAAACCATTCCGATTTCTTTGCCGCGTATTTTACAAAATTCTTTTTCGCTTAATGTGAGCAAATTTTTTCCTGCAAAAATTATTTCGCCGGAGATTTTTGCTTTGCGTACCAAGCCAAGAATTGCAAGGGCAGTAAGAGATTTTCCTGAGCCACTTTGCCCAACTAATGCGGTAATTTTTTGCGCAGAAAGATCGAAGGAAAAAGCCTTAACAACTTGCTGATTGGCAAAGGAGATGGAGAGATTCTTGAGGGAGAGGAGAGGCATAAGGTGTAAGGGGCGATTAAACCCCTTATCCCTAAAGTTAGAATTTTCCTAAGTAGATCTTGATGATATTTTCTAGCATCTTCAAAGCTTCTTCTCTTGGACGTTGGAAGGTGTTGCGGCCAATGATTGAGCCATTCGCGCCACCTTTATAGATTTGACGAATTTCGTTGTAGATTTCATCTTCGCCTTTGGCATTGCCACCAGAAAAGACAACAATACGACGGCCATCAAAAGCAGATTTGATGATGTGCTTGATGCGTTCTTCAAGAGTTGCGACCGGGATTTTAATTTTTTCGTAAACCTTAATCGCTTCAAGATTTTCTAGGGCTTGGGTTGGTGGCTTAACTTTGATAATGTGAGCACCAAGTAAGGCTGCGATGTGAGTTGCATAAGCACAAATATCCATTGCGGTTTCACCGATTTTTGAAAGATCGCCGCCGCGTGGGTAAGACCAGATTACTGTTGCAATCCCGTAAGATTTTGCTTCTTCAGACATTTCACGAATTTCTTCGAACATGTCAAAAGCTGCGTCAGAAGATGGGTAAATCGTGAAACCAATTGCTGAACAACCAAGACGCAAAGCATCTTTTACCGAAGCTGTTGTTGCTTGATGTGGCGCGGTTCCGCCGTTGTGAAGTGAGTTGGAAGAATTCACTTTTAAGATTGTTGGGATCGCTCCAGCAAATGTATCAGCGCCAGCTTCAATCATGCCAAGAGGCGCGGCGTAAGCGTTTAAGCCAGCATCGATTGCAAGTTGGAAGTGATAGTGAGGATTGTAGGCAGCAGGATTAACCGCAAAACTTCTGTCTGGGCCATGCTCAAAACCTTGATCAACCGGCAGGATTAATACTTTACCAGTGCCGCCAAGTTTACCGTGCATCAAGATGCGCGCTAAATTTGCTTTGGTGCCAGGATTGTCTGATTCGTAGTGCGACAAAATCTTTTTAACTTTTGGAGAAATTTTCATAAAATTGATGAGAGGATTGATTGAGAAAAACGGATATCATGCTTCAACAAGCTTAAGCATGACTTGTCGCCCTGAGCTTGTCGAAAAGCGACACAAATAAGGGGCGTCCCTGGATAGAAATTGAAGTTTTAATTGCAAGTTTAAGAGCCTTTCCTACAAGGCCGCGCCTTCATTTTTCCCGGTTTTTCCTTGGGCTGGGCTCTAAGTTTTTTTATAATGCAGATCGAACTGAAAAAAAATTCCGCCTTCAACGAAATCAGAAAGTTTTGCGAGCTCAAACCAGCTCAGGAAAAGAATCTTGAAGATTATGTTTTGTCTATTTTGCAGGAAAATCATAATTTTAATTTCATTGGCAAATCGACGATCTTAGATATCTGGGAACGTCACATTTTAGACTCGGCGCAGTTGATGCGTTTCATTCCAAGCAAGAATGCTAAATTTGCTGATCTTGGTTCTGGTGCCGGATTTCCGGGAATGGTTTTATCAATTTTAGGTCTGCACGAAATTCACTTAATCGAAAAATCTTTTCGTAAAGCTGATTTTCTGCGTAAGGCAAAATTATTTTCTCCGAATCGTGTTTTCGTTCAGCAAGCCAAGCTTGAAGAGATGGAAGTGGTTGAGTTTGATTGCATAGTTTCGCGCGCACTTGCTCCACTCACTGGATTGCTCGAATACTCAAAAAAATTTCTTAAAAAAGATGGATATTGTTTGTTCTTAAAGGGAAAAAATCTGCCGCAAGAAATCATTGATGCACAAAAGAATTTTCAGTTTGAGTTTGAGCTGCATGCCAGCCTGACCTCAAGTGAGAGTAACATAATCAAAGTTTTTAATATCAACAAGTCAAAGGAGTAATAATGTTAATCGGAATCCCTAAAGAAATTAAAGATCATGAATATCGCGTTGGTGCGACACCGTCTGGTGTGCATGAATTAGTTCTTGCTGGCCATCAAGTTTTGGTGCAAAAAGGCGCGGGTGCTTCAATCGATTTTACTGACGAGCAATATGTTGCTGCCGGTGCAAAAATCGTGGCGACTGCAAAAGATGTTTACGGCAAAGCCGAAATGATTTTGAAAGTAAAAGAGCCGCAAAAAGTTGAATGTGACATGATCCGTAAAGGTCAAATCATCTTCTCTTATTTGCATTTAGCTGCTGAGCCTCATCTAACCAAGATGTTAATAAAATCAGGCTGCGTGGCGATTGCATTTGAAACTGTAACTGCTGCCGATCGCTCACTTCCTCTTCTTGCTCCAATGTCTGAAGTTGCCGGAAAACTCTCGATTCAAGCTGGTGCAACTGCTTTGCAAAAAGCTAATGGCGGACGCGGCGTATTACTTGGCGGTGTGCCAGGAGTCGCTCGTGGTAAAGTTACAATTCTTGGCGGTGGCGTTTCTGGAGCTAACGCGGCAAAGGTTGCAATCGGAATGGGTGCTGAAGTTGTGATTTTAGATAAATCACTTCCACGTATCCGTTACCTCTGCGATATCTTCGGAAATTCTGCACAAGTTCTTTACGCTTCGACTGCAAATATCGAAAAGAATGCAATTGATTCTGACGTTGTAGTTGGCGCGGTTCTAGTTCCTGGTGCTGCTGCTCCAAAATTAATCACCGCAAAAATGGTGAAGAAAATGAAGAAGGGTTCTGTGATGGTTGATATTTCAATCGATCAAGGTGGCTGCTTCGAAACTTCTAAACCAACTTCTCATTCTAACCCAACTTACGTAGTTGATGGAATTGTGCATTATTGCGTTACCAACATGCCTGGCGCAGTTGCAAGAACTTCTACCCAAGCTCTTGAAAACTCTACGCTTCCATTCTCTTTAGCGATCGCTTCTAAAGGTTATGAAAAAGCTCTGCGTGAAGATAAACACTTGCTTGCTGGTCTTAACGTGATCGATGGAAAAGTAACTTACAAAGCAGTTGCTGAGGCTCTTGGACTTAAGTTCGTTGAAGCTGAAAAATTGATCTAACTAATGATTTTAAACATCTACTAATTTCTGACTTTTTATCCCTGGCTTCATTTTTATTTTTATGCCAGGGATATCTAGGCGTTTAGTTCCTTAAATAATGGAGTGGGTTAAAGTATCTAAAATACTCTATTATTTAAGGGGCTAAACAACTAGGCGAGATAGGTAATTACAAGTTGCGCAGACGGGGATTTCAGGAAAATTATATTTTCTTTACCAATCTACAAAACTCTTCGATCGTTAATTCTTCTGGACGTAAATCTGGCCTGATTCCGACTTCATTTAGAATTTCTTCTGGATTCTGAAAAATCGCTTTCAAACTCGATTTTAGCATTTTTCTGCGCTGATTAAAGGCGGCAGCAACAACCTTCTCAAGCTTAGAAAAATCAACATCTTCAAGCGGTTTTTCGCGCGGAATAATTTCGACAATCGCCGAAGTAACTTTTGGCGGCGGAGTAAAAACTTTCGAACCAACTTCAAAAACCATTCGCGTTTTGCACAAAAAATTCACCATTACCGCAAGCCGGCCATAATGATTCTCGCCTGGCTTGGCGACGATTCGCTGCACTACTTCTTTTTGCAGCATTAAATGTAGCGACTCAATTTGTGAGGTATTTTTCAGCCACTTAAAAAGCAAAGTTGTGCCAATATTGTAGGGAAGATTAGCGATTATTTTTGAGGGGTAATTGGGTAATTCAAAAGTCAGCGCATCGCCATTAACGATCTCGATTCGATCGCCGTAAAATTCTTGAAATTCTTTTAATAGCTCGAGACATCTCTCATCCTTCTCAACTACGATTAGTTTTTTTACGCCGGCATCTAAAATAGAGCGCGTGAGACTTCCTGGCCCGGGTCCAATTTCAATCACCGTTGAATCGAGCAAGTCGCCCGCAGATCGAGCGATTTTGTCGGTAAAATTCTTATCGAGAATAAAATTTTGTCCCAGAGATTTTTTGGCGTTTAAACCGTATTTTTTTATCAGTTCAGATGTTGACGGTAAGGAATAATTCATGATTCAAATGCCCAGCTATTGATGAGATACGAAAGATCGATAATTTAATTGATGGGCGCCTGTGCCAGGTGATGCGTGTTAATATTAACGAGCAAATCAAAGACGACAGAAGAAATCCCAAAAGGAATTCCAGAAGAAATATCGGAATAACTTAAAATCTGGCAGGAATATAGAATTCAAAATCTTTCATCCTTGTTCATGGTAAATCTTGTCGACTATAGCATCGCTTGCCATCTCAAAGAAAAATCGAATGTCATAATCTTGTCAGTCGCCCAGAATCATGCTTTAGTTTCGAATTTTCTTCTGCTTTTCCGTGATGATTTTTTTGTTTTTTCTAGATATCTCAAGACAGCTTACGCTTCCTGTTTTTGTTGGGTTTGGTCGTTAATATTTTCTGCTAATTGCAAATTAACGATCTCCGCTGCCGCCTTTTTTAAGATTAGACGAGATGTTAGATTTTCTAACCCCAACAACATTCGTAGTAGCAACAACCTTCTTACCACCACTTCTTCCGCCTCTAGTATTATGAGGATCTGCAACAAATGGAGAAAGTTTTTTTACCGGCTTGAATTCTGGGATTACTTTTTTTGTTTCATTCGTAGTCATGTTTTTAGTTTTTAGGTTGCTTACTTTTTAAGTGCTGGATCCGATTTCAATCGAGGCAAATTTTTAGAGTATTTATTTTTAGTTTGTCACCCCGCACTTCCACCCGTCATCCCCGCGAAGGTGGGGATCAAGAAACAGCAGGCTTTGAGTAAGTTACTAAATCTTCCTGGATCCCCGCCTTCGCGGGGATGACGGGTGTAAAATCGAAGATCAATTTATTGAAATCGAGCTAGCGCATTAGTTTATTTTATTCCCAAACCCACTCGTTTTTGTCGAATTAATTTTTGATGCGATCAATTTTCTCACTTTTTATGAACTCTCTCTTATCAGCATTTTTTCTGAGCGCTCTCTTGTCAGCCTTAAAAGATTTTCCCCAACTTTCCAACTTTTTCTAATCTAAGATTTTTATGGATTTGGTTTCGAAGGTTTTTTCTTGGCGGTCATGTTTGCGAATAGTTTTGTGAGTCACGCTGAGTTTGATGAAGCGCGGTCTTAATAAAATTAGTATACCGACCTCTACCCGTCATCCCCGCGAATGCGGGGATCCAGAAACAGCGGGCTTTTAGTAAGTTACTAAATCTTCCTGGCTATTTCGTTGCAGTCCTACTTAGGAAGCTAAAAATTATTTATTTAAAATTTCGATGTCGAACGTGGTCTCGGAAAGTTTCCGCACGATCTTTTTTCTGTTGAAATTCTGAACTAAACGTTGGAACTGAGTCAGATAAACACCCCCGCGGAGGATGATTAATTTTGATTTAGTTTTTTAACAAAAATTCTACCTCAATCACTGCTTTTAAACTATTCAAAAAATTTGTGTTATCCCCTGAGTCTATCCAGGGATGGATGTTGTAGTGATTGACATCAAAATGGATTTTTTTCTCTGAAATCTCATTTTGACGGCAAATATAAATTACTTTTTTCCCTATTCCGTGAGCGAAACCAGCTTCCCAATAAGCCCCTGGATTGTCGTGCGTTAAATCAACAATGACGAATGCAGATCTTCTGATTTCAATCTCTATTTGTTTTGTGATTTCTCCGCAGTGAGCAACGTCATCAATTTTGATTAGTTTGTAGCCAATCTTTTGAACGGCATCAGAGATTTTTAGATAAAGTGGATAGAGAAAATTTTTATCTGATTCACTTTCGCGATCTTTTTTAAATTGCATCGCCATGAAGATTTGTTTGCTTTCAGAAGTGCAAATTTTTTCGTACAAATTCCAACCTTTCATGGTCAGCTTGATACCACCAGCACCAGTTAGGTCATAGAGATTCGCAACAACTCTTTCAGTTATTTTTTGCTCGTGCATCTCAGATAATACCGCGTAATAATTGGCTTTGTTTGCAGACCCCATGATGCCGGATAAGCTTCGGACATTGGCTAATTCGGTATAATAATTGCCAAAATATTTTGTCTCTTTTGCTAGGAATTTAATCGTGTTGTTTATTTGTTCGTTTGGATTCGGTAGTTGGTAATTTATTAAAATTTTGTCCAATTCTTCAGTGGTTAGCAAAGTTAGCTTCTTGTCTCTGATTACATGACTGACCAAAGATCTTTTTTCCTCAGAGAAGGATGTTTTATCCAGTCTCAATCTAGCTTCGTACCTAATTTTAAAGTCACCGCCACATCTCGGGCAATTATGATTTGTATCGCCTCCAGTTATGTTTGCGATCTTGTTGCAAACAGGACAATTGTTAAAGCTAGTTAGCTGCTCATCGTAAGTTGGCATATTTCTATATTTTTTAGTTCGTTTGATAGAAATCACCGGTCACGCTCTTTTTCAAAGAGGGTTTTGGACTGAGAGCTTACTTTGAAAAAGAAAGTGAGGCCAAGCAAGGAGCGCTAGAGAACCTTGTTAAGCCTTCTTGGTTTTTACGTAAACTTCCGATCCTAGTTCTTTAAATTTCTCACTCATTTCTTCCATTCCCTTCTTCGCTTCCTCAGCTTTTGCGTAGTCGCGAACATCTTGGGTAATTTTCATTGAACAGAATTTTGGGCCGCACATTGAACAGAAGTGCGCAACCTTTGCGCCATCTGCTGGCAAGGTTTCATCGTGGAATGATTTTGCTCTTTCTGGATCGAGTGAAAGGTTGAATTGATCTTCCCAGCGGAAGTCGAAACGAGCTTTTGAAAGTTCGTCATCATGAGTTCTAGCTGCGATATTTCCTTTGGCTAAATCGGCGGCGTGAGCGGCGATTTTGTAAGTGATTACACCGACTCTTACGTCTTCTTTATTTGGTAAACCTAAATGCTCTTTTGGAGTTACGTAGCAAAGCATCGCGGTTCCAAACCAGCCAATCATTGCAGCGCCAATCGCACTTGTAATGTGATCGTAACCAGGTGCGATATCGGTTGTTAGGGGCCCTAGCGTATAGAACGGAGCTTCGTGACACCACTCCAACTGGTTCTCCATATTTTCTTTGATGAGATGCATCGGCACGTGTCCTGGGCCTTCAATCATCACTTGGCAATCATGTTTCCAGGCGATTTGGGTAAGTTCGCCTAAGGTTTTTAATTCACCGAATTGCGCCTCGTCATTCGCATCGGCGATACATCCAGGGCGCAAGCCGTCACCGAGTGAAAAGGCCACGTCATATTTATTCATGATGTGACAAATTTCTTCAAAATGCGTGTAGAGGAAATTTTCTTTGTGATGCGACAAACACCATTTTGCCATGATTGAACCACCACGCGAAACAATGCCAGTTACGCGATTGGCGGTGAGCGGAACATATTGCAAACGAACTCCGGCATGAATGGTAAAATAATCCACACCTTGCTCAGCTTGTTCGATCAAAGTGTCGCGATAAATTTCCCAAGTTAAATCTTCGGCAATTCCACCAACTTTTTCTAAAGCTTGATAAATTGGAACCGTGCCAACTGGCACTGGGCAGTTACGAATGATCCATTCGCGAATGTTGTGAATGTTGCGACCGGTTGAAAGATCCATCAAATTATCTGCGCCGAAACGAGTGGCCCAAATCATTTTTTCAACTTCATCTTCAACACCAGAAAAGATCGCGGAATTTCCGATATTGGCATTGATCTTAACCAAAAAATTCCGACCAATAATCATCGGTTCAGATTCGGGGTGATTAATATTATTTGGAATGATCGCGCGGCCCGAAGCAATTTCATCACGAACAAATTCTGCGGTAATCAATTTCGGAATTTTTGCCCCGAAAGTTTCGCCAGAGATTTTTGCTGTTGCGGCAACAATCTTTTCACGATTCATATTTTCACGAATCGCGATATATTCCATTTCTTTGGTAACAATGCCAGCGCGGGCATAAGCGAGTTGAGTAACTTTTTTTCCGGCTTTGGCGCGGAGTGGTTTAAACTCAGATAAATCAAATTCTGGCGCAGATGGTTTTGCTCCTGGCGCAGTCACACCATTATCTTCCGGCTTTACGATTCGACCTTGATATTCTTCAACATCACCACGCTCTTTGATCCATTGCTGGCGCAGTTTTGGCAGGCCTTTATTCAAATCGATTTTATCCAAAAAGTTCTGATCAGAATAAACTCCGGATGGATCGTAAACCGTGAATGTAGTATTATTCGTTAAAGCAATTTCGCGCATCGCGACTTTCACATCAGGAAATTTTTCGCTCTGAACGTAGATTTTTTTAGAAGCCGGAAGAGGTCCTAAGGTGATTTTGTTGGTAAGTTTTTTGCTAATCATTATTTTTTAAACATTTGAAGCATGCGCCAAGTCACAAGAAAGCCGCCGAAAATATTGATCGAGGCGATGATGATGGCAAGGAAACTGACGATGGCGATGAGATCAAAACTTTTTGCTGAACCAAGCGCGATGATTGCACCCACAATGATAATTCCTGAGATCGCGTTGGTTACAGCCATTAGAGGCGTGTGCAATGCTGGGGTTACTCTCCAGACTACGAAATAACCAACGAAGCAAGCCAAAACAAAAACCGTTAAACCAAAAATAAACGGACTAATCCCGCCGGCATTAGCTGCGTTATAACTCATTTCGACAACTTTATTAATGAGCAAATCAGAGTTTTTGGTAATCTCCTCTGATAATTTAATGATTTCTTGAAAGTCACTCATGTTGGGGAAAATTTTTATTTTATTAAAAGCTTGAGGATGATCGACGCTACATATTCCTGAATCCTCAAGTCAATTATAAACTAATTGACTTGCCACAAGGCTCTTCTTAAAAGTTCAACTCCCTCGAAATGCTGGGGCGTAGCCAAGCGGTAAGGCAGCGGTTTTTGATACCGCCATCGTAG